>JAAYVT010000759.1 GCA_012517025.1 Phyllobacteriaceae bacterium
ACGATCCCCGGCTCGATGCCGATCTCGGCGATCGTCGGCGGCATGAAGGGAATGTGCCGACAGACGAGTTGGACGCCGATGTCGCCCTCGTAGTGATTGGGCGTCAGGTTGACACGGAAGCGATGGCGCAGCGGCTCGCCGGTCGCGTCGACCGCCGAGCGATCCTCGATCGGCACCGCCCGATCGGCATCGCGCCCGGAATAGAGCTTCGACATCATGCTGTCCGTGCCGGTGAGATCGACGCTGATGCGCGAGATCGTCGCCGGCTGCAGCCATTGCCGGGTGAGCGCGAGCAATCGTCCGTGGATCTGCGCCAACACCGGGCGCCCGGTCTGGAAGATCACCTCCGAGGCTTCGAGCGCGACGGCGCGCACCAAGAGACGAGTCACGTCGTCGCGGCCGACGATCGGGCGATCGACGACGTCCGAGACGTCGAGAGGGCCGGTCCAGGCGGGCATCAGTCGATCCTCACCTGAACGCGGCGGGCGAGGCCGCCTTGAAGCTCGGGGTCACCTTCAACTCGACGACCCGCTCATCGACGTCGGCGCGCCGGCCGTTCTTCGAGATCCTCAGCTTGTTCTTGCCGGTAGTCACGATCGGAAGGCTCAACGCGCCACGGGCGGCGAGTTCGTGGTACCGGCGCATGCCGGCGAGGTCGCGATCGAGCCGATCGAGGTTCTCGGTGAAGGTCGCCCGGGCCTCGCGGATGCCGATCTCCGTGGCCGAGCCGTAGGCCTCGTCCCAGGCGGATTGCTCCGCGCCGTTGCGCGGACCGACCGCGGTCGGCGCCGGCGCCGAATAGGCCTCGACGAGGAGATAGTCGCGCCAGGTCGGCGGCCGGGTCGCGAGACGCGCCGGTCGGACGATCTCGAAGCTTCCGAGCGTCAGGATCAGCCGGCGATCGGAGGCGACTTCGGCGACGTCGTGGATCTCGGCGACGACCGGCGGCACGATCCCGTCGGTGACTTCGGATGCGAAATCGTAGCGGCGATCGAGATCGGCGACGAGTTCGCCGTCGCGCAGCGAAGCGGCGATCCGCTCCATCTCTTCCGCGAACCCGGCCCGAATGCCGGCGCCATGCGCCGCCTTGGTGACGAGATCGAGCCGGGCCTCGTCACCGTAGGAGGTCGGCGAATAGCGCGCGAGATCGGGATTGCGCGGATCGGTGACGACGACGGTCGGGGTCGCCCCGGACTGGCCCGCCGTACCGGCCGCCTGTGCCTGAGCCGTTCCGGCCTGTTGGGCGGCCAGCGCCTGTTGCTGGGCGAGTTGGGCCTGCTGAAGCTGGAGGAGCTGGGCCTGCTCGGCGGCGACGAGCGGTGCGATCGTCGGATTGATCTGCGATCCGGCATAGCCGGGACCGAGATAGGCGCCCTGGTTCAGAAGATAGGCGTTCGGGTTGTAGGCGACCTGGGCCGCGGCCGTCAGCGAGGACGTCCCGAGCAGCGCGACGGCGAGGACGATCGGGTGAGGCGATCTCATGCGGGTATCCTTCAGTTCTCGTGCTTCTTCAGTTCCGATCGAACGAATTCGTTCGTCGACACGGAACTTCCAGAAGTCGCACAGCCAACAACAACTGACAGCAAAATCAAGGCGGAAACGATCCGCAATGAAATCTTCATTCGTCTTTTTCCTTCAATTGACACGATGTCTTCTCGATTATAGATGTTCGATACATTCGACATCGAGGCATCGTCGGTCATGACCCTGTTTGGAAAGCTTCTCCCTCGCGTCGGTGGCGCGGAGACCCGGACGTTTCGGGCGGCGGTCGCCGACGTGCTCGGCCCGCGTCGGGCGCCATGCCCGGCCTGTGACGAGGGCACGCTCGTGCCTTCGACGACCGATCTCGGGGCTCGCATCTGCGAGGCCTGCGGCACGTCCTTCCCGCTCGAGGTGTTGCGGCAGACGGTCGTGGCCGACGACGAGACGGTCGCCCGTGTCGCGGCGGCGAGCCGTCGCGAAGCACTGATCGCCTTCCTCGCCGCCGATGGGGTCGCCGTCGGGTCGGCCATATGGGCGGTCGCAGCCGGCGGTCTGCCGACCCTCGTCGGTGGCACGACGCTGGCGCTGCTGCTCCTCGCCTTCGCGGCGACCGCGCGCTATCGCGCCTGGCAGGTCGAGCACCGGCGTCTCTTCGAGACGCGACCGCCGATCGGTGCGTGGCTGCGCGCCGAGACGAGAGGTGACTGACATCAGCTCCCTCCCATGATCGTGCAGACGTTGGAGAGGGTGACGTTCATGCCGGTCGTGTTGGAGACGAGCTGGGCGACGTCGTTGACGAAGAAGGCGAGGGTGCCGCCGATCACATAGAGGACGGCCGACCCGGTGCGGCCCTGCGCGCCGCCGGCCGCGTCGTAGAGCTGAACCGCGGCGAAGCCCCAGGCGATGGCGCCGAGCGCCATGAAGAAGGTGGAGACCGCGTAGTAGATCTCCATGCAGGAACTCGACGACGAGCCGCCGTAGCCGAAGAGGCCCTGCGTGGTCGACCCACCGGCGACGAAGGTGTCGGCCGAGATCCAGAGCAGCACCGGCGCGACGATCAGCGCGCCGCCGAGCGCGATCCGGGCGAAGGCGCCTTCGTAGGAGACCGAGCGGTTGGCGAATTTGAACTCGCCGGAGACGATGTTGTAGAGCGCGTAGAGACCGCTCCCCGTCGCCCACAGGCCGAACACGCCGAGCCCGACGAAGACGAGCTGGACGATCCGGGGGAACACCTCGGTCAGCGAGATCAGGAAATTGCCGAGGTCGGGAACCGTCATCGGGCGCTCCCGGCCGGTGCGCTCGCTCCGAGCCGCCGCTCGAGCGCTTCGATCCGGTCCTCGAGCTCCGTCTGACGCCGGCGCAGCTGCTCGACGGCGAGTTCGATCTCCTCACGCGCCGCATCGCCCGGCCGTGCGTAACCGGCGTCCGGCGCCTTCTGTCCGTCGACATAGCGGAACGGCGAGTTCCCGGCGCCGGCCGAAGCCGCCGCCACGACGGAGCGATCGGACGACACCGAATAAGATAAATAAGTTGTATTGCCGTTCATACCAGATTCCTGAGCCGGCGACGGAGCGGCGCCGAGGCAGGCAACAACCGGAAACAGAGAGATCGCCGCGACGACCCCACGCACGAATCTGACGCAATCCATGCGGTGGCTCGGTCTCGAGGAAGAACACATCGGGTTTCCGGACACTTTCCGAATTACAAAAACTGTCATAACCGAGCCAATATCGAAGTTCATCACGCACTTATACCGACATTCTGTTCGTATTAGATTCACTTTTAGCCGATACATGATGGACCATATCGAAGCATATTCGCTCGGTACAGGGCTTTTCGATCAAAACAAACGCCGATATGGTCCGGACTTGCTTTGATTCGAACCGGGGTAGTCACGAGAAATGTCGGACATTCTGAACAAGCACGTCGTCTGGGCCTCGGCCGCGGTTCTCCTCGGCATCACCGCGACGACCGGGTTCGTGCTCGGCGGACGCACGCCCACTCCGGTCGGCTCGGTTGCCGTCGATCCGCGTCGGCCGTCCGAGATAGAGATAAACAGATTGTCGTCGCAGGTCGAAGCTCTCGGTGCGCAGGTGGCGCAGCTCACGGCCAACCGGACGCCGGCCGTGCAGCCGGCCTCCGAAGAAGAACGACTGCGGCAAGAGATTGTGCGCCTGCAGGCTCGGCAGGCGACGGCGAAGACGGCACCGGGAGCACCGACCGCGATCAACGCGGCACCCGGGGTCAACACCGCCGCCATCGACAACCCGGCGATCGGCGGTCAGGTGCTCGACTCCCTCGCCCAGCTCGAAGGTGCCCTCGACGCACCGGTCGGCACCGAGGCTCGCAAGACGATCACCGTCTTCTTCGATCCGCGCTGCCCCTACTGCCATCAGGCGTTCACCGAGCTGCACGGCAAGATGGCCGTGCGCTGGGTGCCGGTGCTGGCGCTCGGCAATCCCGGCGAAGGCACACCACTCGCTCTCTCTGTGCTCGCCGCCTACGACCGTGTCGACGCGCTCGCTCGGGTCTTCGCGACGAAGAAGGTCGCCGCCGGTCCCGCCGCACCGGCGGAGCTCGGCGCCAAGCTCACCGAGAACCTCGAAGCCTTCTCCGCCGTCTTCGCCGCCGCCGGTCACGGCCTGAAGCCGGGTGTTCCCACCCTCTTCGTGCCGCGTCCGGACGGGCGCGTCGTCATCATGGTCGGCTACGAGAAGGGCGACGACGCCCGGATCCGCTCGATCCTCGAGGGCGCGTGATGGCGAAGACCGTTTCTCTCGGGCGGTTCGGCGCGCCGTCGCCGCATCTCATGGTGCCGCCGAGCGTGCGCAGCGAAGAAATCGTTCGATTGATGCGCCGAGCTTCGATCCTCACCGGCATCCTCGCCGCCTCGATCGGCGCCAGTGCCCTGCTCGTTCCGCTGGCGCTCGCCCGCGCCGACGTGAAGCCCTTCGTCGTCGACGGTGGTCTCTTCGGCTGCGAAGCGACGATCCTTCGGGAGGAGCGCCCGTGAAGACCCCCGACCAGATAGCCGCGGAGACGGCCTCGGCCGTCGCCATGGCCAATCGGCTGTGGATCTGGATCGCCTTCCTGAGCCTGTTCCTGGCGCTGTCGCTCCTCTCCAACGTCACGCTGATCTACAACGCCTTCTGGCGCATGCCGATCAAGGCGTTCCTCTGGACCAGCGACGGCGCGGCGGTCTGCGAAGCGATCCCCCTCACCGAACCGTCGGTGTCGCAGGCCCGTCTCAAGGACCTTGCCGCCTCGGCCGCCGTCGGCCTCAACTCCTACGACTATGCCAACTGGCGCAAGCTCATCGACAATCAGCTGACGCAGTATTTCACCGCGCGCGGGCGCGAGCAGTACAAGCAGGCGCTCTTCGCCTCCGGCATCATCGAGAAGGTGGTCCAGAACTACCAGACCGTCTCGGCCGTCACCTCCGACGCGGTCAACATCGCCGAGGAAGGTCGAATTCGCGGTCGTTACTACTGGAAGATCGAGGTCCCCCTCCAGGTCTTCTACAAGACCAACGCCGAGACCAAACGCGAGAACCGTCTCCTGACGATGACGGTCGTCCGCGTCGACCCGAGCCCGATCAATCCCAACGGCATCGCCATCGACGGTCTCGTCTCCACCCAGCTCCTCGTGACCCAGGGGGTCTCCCCGTGACCATCCTTCGCGTATCCGCGTCCGTGATCGCCCTCGCGTGGGCTTCGACCGCCGCCGTCGCCCAGACCGCAGCGCCGGAGGCGCCTCCGACCGCCGTGGTGCCGCCGCCGATCGTCGCTCCACAGCCCGTCGTCGCACCGCCGGTCGCGCAGAACGGGCGGCCACCGGTGCGCGAGCTGACCGCCGGCGAACTCGCCGAACTGCGTGATCGCATGGTGCGCCAGTCCGGGGCCCAGATCCTCTCGCCGGGCGACATCGGCGTCATTCGCGATCGGGTCGTCGCCGCCGACGGGGCCGCGCGGCTCGGCACCGGCACGCCGCCGCAACCTCGCGCTCGCGTCCTCACCATCACGCCCGCCGCCGCGACCGCCGCACCCGATCAGTTGAACCTCGCCTTCGGCGTCGTGACGCCGGTCACCTTCACCGACGCGGCGAACCGACCCTGGCCGGTCGCCTCGGTCGCCTACGATCCGCGGATGTTCGCTCAGGATGGCGCCGGATGCGGCGGCGGCAACGGCGGCGGCGGATCCGGCGGCCTCACCGACCGCCCCTCGACCGTCAACCTGATGCCCTGTCGCGTCGACACTTGGGGCAACGTCTCGATCCAGCTCGAAGGCTACCCTTGGCCGATCGTGCTGATGGTGCGCTCAGGCGCCCGTGAGCCGATCGTCGACGTGCCGGTCACAGTGCGCATCACGAAGTCCGGCGCGTCACCGCTCGCAGCCTCCGGCGTCTCTGGCGTTGCGACACCGACGACCACGGCCAGTCTTCCGAAGATGCCCCTGGCCGGCGTCCCGAAATCGCCCGCCGGCATCGACGGCTCCCTGATCGCCTTCGCCGCTGGAACCCCGCCC
>JAAYVT010000760.1 GCA_012517025.1 Phyllobacteriaceae bacterium
ATTTCCACCCGGTCGTCGGCCACCAGTGCGGCGTCGAGGCCGCGCGTCGCCGCCTCGTCGACGAGGTCGAAGACAAGCCGCGACTTGCCCGCCCCGGAAGCGCCGCGCACCAGCACGCCGCGTCCCTCGTAGAGGACGGCCGAGGCGTGGATGGTGGCGCCGTCGCGCATCTCAGGTCACCGCTCCCGCCGGCAGCGAGACGACGAAACGGGCGCCGGCGATCTCGCCGTCGGCGCGCCGGCGGTTCTCCGCCCGGATCCGGCCGCCGTGCGCCTCGACGATCTGTTTGGAAATCGCCAGCCCCAGGCCGGAATTGTTGCCGAATCCCTCGGCCTCGGGGCGATCGGTGTAGAAGCGCTCGAAAATCCGTTCGATCTTCTCGGCGCGGATGCCCGGACCGTCGTCGTCGATGGTGATCTCCACCCGTCCGCCGCTCGCCACCAGCTCGACCCGCACCTCCGCCCCGTTCTCCGAGAACGAGCGGGCGTTGTCGACGAGGTTGGTCACCACCT
The DNA here is from genome assembly GCA_012517025.1 of Phyllobacteriaceae bacterium. Taxonomy (GTDB): domain Bacteria; phylum Pseudomonadota; class Alphaproteobacteria; order Rhizobiales; family Ancalomicrobiaceae; genus Pinisolibacter. Next base: position 513 of record JAAYVT010000760.1, read on the forward strand.
GTCCGAGCCGGCCGTCGTGGCCCATCACCACGAAGGCGAGATGCGGCGCGCCGAGCGGCCGGGTCACGAGGCTGACGCGTTGGTCGCGCTTGCCGGCGATGTCGTTCTGCAGCGACACCACCGCCTCGACCAGCGCCTGCAGGTCGACCGGCACCGAATCCTGGCGTGCCAGCTCGGCGTCGAGGCGGGAGGCGTCGGAGATGTCGGTGATCAGGCGGTCGAGTCGTTTGACGTCGTGCTGGACGATCTCGACGAGCCGGGCCCGCGACTTGTCGTTCTTGGCCAGCGGCAGGGTTTCCACCGCGCTGCGCAGCGAGGTCAGCGGGTTCTTCAACTCGTGCGCCACGTCGGCGGCGAAGCTCTCGATCGCCTCCAGCCGGCCGTAGAGCGCGCTCGTCATGTCGCGCAGCGCCCGCGACAGATGGCCGATCTCGTCGCTGCGCTCGGAGAAGTCGGGGATCTCCTCGCGCGCCTTGACCGAGCGGCGGACCCGGTCGGCGGCCGCCGCAAGCCGCCGGAGCGGCGCGGCGATGGTGCCGGCGAGCAGCAGCGACAGGATCACGATCACCAGCGCCGCCACCAGGAACACCCGCAAGATCGCCATCCGCTCGTTGCGCACGATCGCGTCGATGTCGCCGCCCGGCGTCGAGATCTGCAGTGCTCCGAGGATGGTGCGGCCGCGCCGGATCGGCACCGCCACGGTGACGATCATCTCGCCGGTCTTGGTGACCCGCACGATCGGCGTGGTCTGTCCCTGCAACGCCGCGGCGACCTCCGGATAGTCCTTGCCGGCCGAGATGCCGAGCTCGCGATAGACCGGCAGGTCGTGGCCGCCGCGCATCCAGCGCGAGATCGCCTCGAGCGCGCGGTGGAACGGGCCGGGATCGCTCGACGACGGCGGCGTCACCAGATCCGGCGAGAAGAACCCGCCCGACCGGTAGAGGGTGCGGCTGTCGAGCAGCAGGAAGCCGTCGCGGTCCCACACCCGCGCCGGCGTCTTGGCCGGCGACACCAACCGCCGCAAGATCGGCGCCACCCGCATCGGATCGATCGGGAACTCGAACGGCGACAGGTCGTCGCCGGAATCCGACTCTTTTCCCTTGTCGTCGCCGATCTCCGCCTTGAGCAGGGCGTCGAGGTCGATGCCGACGGTCTTGGTGTCGGTCTGGGTGGTGGCGCCGATCGCCGCGGCGATGATTTCGCCCTGGGTCAGCAGGCTCTCGATGCGGGCGTCGGTGAGGCCGGCGCGGAACTGGTTGAGATAGAGGATCGCCAACACCAGCGCGACCAGGCCGGTGAGGTTCAACAGCACGATGCGGCGGGCGAGACTGGAGAAGGCGGTGGTGCCGATCGCCCGGACCCCGCGCCGACCGACGAGCCGGATCATCCGCAGCCACCGCATCAGGCGGGGGCGGGATCTCGGCGCCTCGTCGTCGCTCGTCTCCGGCGCGCCGACCTCAGATCTCCTTGAATCGGTAACCGACGCCATAGAGGGTCTCGATCATCTCGAAGTCGTCGTCCACCGCCTTGAACTTCTTGCGCAGGCGCTTGATGTGGCTGTCGATGGTGCGGTCGTCGACGTAGACCTGATCGTCGTAGGCCGCGTCCATCAGCGCGTTGCGGCTCTTCACCACGCCGGGGCGCTGGGCGAGCGCATAGAGAATGAGGAATTCGGTGACCGTCAACGTCACCGGCTCGCCCTTCCAGGTGCAGGTGTGGCGCTCCTGGTCCATCGACAGCGGCCCGCGATCGAGCACCCGCGCCGCGTCGGTCGGCTTGACCACGCCCTCGCCCTTCGGTGCCACCCGCCGCAGCACCGCCTTGACCCGCTCGACCAGCAGACGCTGCGAGAACGGCTTCCGGATGAAGTCGTCGGCGCCCATCTTGAGGCCGAACAACTCGTCGATCTCGTCGTCCTTGGAGGTGAGGAAGATCACCGGCAACTCGGACTTCTGACGCAGCCGCCGCAACAGCTCCATCCCGTCCATGCGCGGCATCTTGATGTCGAAGATGGCGAGGTCGGGCGGATTGGCCTTGAGCCCGTCGAGCGCCGAGGCGCCGTCGGTGTAGGTCAGCACTCGCCAGCCTTCGGATTCGAGGGCGATCGAGACGGAGGTGAGGATGTTGCGGTCGTCGTCGACGAGGGCGATGGTGGGCATGGGGATGCCGGTCTCCGGATCGGTTGGCGTCGGAACGCCTTTTCGCAACGCGATTACGCGCAAATCATGGCGGCGATCATAGCCGAGACCGCCAAGTCCCGCCACCGCCGGACGATTTCGCTCCGCACGGCGCGACACCCGAGATCGGGCGCGACGCCGGGTCGCGCCATTCGTGTTTCTGCGGATGGACGTGCGGCGACGGGGTTCGGAGCATGGACGCCCCCGTCGAGGAGACCCGAGGATGACCGAGCCGGACGCCTTTTCGCCCGTCGAGACCGCCCGCCGCCTGGTTCGCGAGGCGCGCACCGCCGCGCTCGCCACCCTGGCCCGTCGTACCGGCCATCCCTTCGGCTCGATGGTGTCGGTCGCCTGCGAGCCCGACGGCACGCCGATTCTGCTGATGTCGACGCTCGCCGCCCATTCCCGCAACCTCGCCGAGGACCCGCGCGCCTCGCTGCTCTACGTCGATCCGGCCGCGCCGGATCCCCAACGCGGCGCCCGCCTCACCGTGGTCGGCCGGGTCGAGAAGATCGCCGCGCCGGCGGACGCCGCCCGGCGCTATCTCGCCCGCCTGCCCGAGGCGGCGCTCTACGCCGGTTTCGCCGACTTCGCCTTCTTCCGGTTGGTGGTCGAGGACGCCCATCTGGTCGCCGGCTTCGGCCGGGCGATGCGGGTGCGCGGCGAGGATCTGCTGCTGGCGATCGACGAGGGCGCCACCCTGCCGGCGGCGGAGGCCGATCTCCTCGCCCGCCTCGACGCCGATCGCCCCCGTGTCGCCGCTTGGGCCGCCCGCCTCGGCGCCCCCGCCGGCGAGCCGCACCTCGTCGGTCTCGACCCGGAAGGAATGGATTTGATGATTGCGTCAGACGAAAGTCGTACGTATCTTCGAATCGTTCTTCCGCAGTCGAGCGTCGATCCGGCGACGTTCGAGGCGACGCTTCGGCATTGGGAAGAATCCGTACCTCTGCAATAAATTTCTTAAATCGTTGTAGTTTGCCTTTACCGAACGATTCGACGTTATACGCACTTGTTTGCGCGGCGAGCCGTGTAGTATTTTGCGCGCGCTCGATGAAGCGAGCAGATACCGACAGTTGACCAACGGGGCGTAGACGGGACCTCTGAGCGGACGACTTCGTGCAGAGATCGCGCCTTCTCGCCTTTTTGCGGTGTGGAGTCGTCACCGATGAGGATCGGGCCGCCGAGGCGCCGAACCGAGACCGAGTCGCTCGGTCGCGGATACGCGGGAGACCTGCGAGCGGTCTTGCTGGAATGAGAGAACGCTCTCCTCGCCACGTCCTCCACCGCCCCCGAATTTCGCCGGCGTTCGCCGTTCGAGAAATCCGCACGTCCGAACCGGACTCCCGACCGCGGTCGGGTCGCCCCCGGCGAAGCGCGCCATCGTCCACCGGAGAAGCTTGATGTCCCATGCTCCCACCAAGAACGCCAAACTGATCGCCTGGGCCGACGAGGTCGCCAAGTTGACCAAGCCCGACAGCATCTATTGGTGTGACGGTTCGCAGGAAGAATACGATCGTCTCTGCCAGGAGCTCGTCGACGCCGGCGTCTTCACCCGCCTGAACCCGGACAAGCGCCCGAATTCGTTCCTCGCCCGCTCGGCGCCGTCGGACGTCGCCCGCGTCGAAGACCGCACCTACATCTGCTCGGCGAAGAAGGAAGACGCCGGCCCGACCAACAACTGGGCCGATCCGGTCGAGATGCGGGCCACCATGAACGGCCTGTTCGACGGCTGCATGAAGGGCCGGACGATGTACGTCCTGCCGTTCTCGATGGGTCCGCTCGGCTCCAAGATCGCCCACATCGGCGTCGAGCTGACCGACAGCGCCTACGTCGCCGTCCACATGCGCATCATGACCCGCATGGGCCAGAAGGTGCTCGACGTCCTCGGCGACGACGAGTTCGTGCCGTGCATCCACTCTGTCGGCATGCCGCTCCAGCCGGGTCAGGAAGATTCGACTTGGCCGTGCAACGACACCAAGTACATCGTCCACTTCCCCGAGACCCGTGAGATCATGTCCTACGGCTCGGGCTACGGCGGCAACGCCCTGCTCGG
>JAAYVT010000761.1 GCA_012517025.1 Phyllobacteriaceae bacterium
GATCCTGGCGAAGGCATTGCCGCGCGTGTCGAGCTCGCGGATGAGGAACTCGCGGCCCTCGAAGGCGGCGAGGTTGGGGTTCATCTGGTCGTGGAGAACCGCATAGAGCGGCAGGTCGTCGGCCCGCTCGCGGCCTCCGTCGGCGGTGCGGCGGAAGGCGAAGAGACCGACGCTCGCCAACATCTCGCTGCGGATGCCGACGCAACGCGCGGCGACGGCGAGGCTCGCCATAGCCGCGTCGGGCGACGCGCTCATGCCGTGGCCGCGCAAGGCCAGTTGCTCGGCGAGGAAGGCATCGGGCGTCGCATCGCGGGTCTCGCGGCGGAAGAAGCGATCGAGAAAGCCCATCAGCGCACCCCCACGGCGGCGAGGCGGAAGCGCGCGAGGGTGAGCGGCATCACGCCACCAGCCCCACGCGCCCGCGCGTTGACGATCGTGCCGTCGTAAGCGGGGAACGCCTGGACGACGGAGATCTCGAAGAGGTCGACGGCGACGAGCTCGCGCGCCTCGCCCGACCAGACGTCGCCGCCGGCCGGAACGCGGAAGCCGAAGGACATGCCGCCGAGGTCGCCGCGCTCGGCGAGCGCCAGCACGTCGCGCCCGGCTTGGGTGTCGGGCACGTCGAGGGCGAAGGCGAGACCGCGCGTGTCCTCGGCGAGCCGCAGCGTGCCCGACCGGGTGCGGGCGAGGACGCGGGTGGAATCGTGGTCGACGAGGGCGAGGACGTCCCGCTTCTCGCCGAGGCTCTTGGAGAAGGCGCCGGAGCGGATCGTCTCCGAGAAGGAGCCGATCCGAGCCTCGGTGCCGAACAGAGCGGCGTAACCCTCGAGCGTCCGGCCCTTCGACCGGACTTCGAGGGCTCCCGCCCGCTTCTCGAGGGTGGCCGCGTCGATCATGCGATGATGTCCTTCGCGACGACGAAGCATTCCGGGTGACGGAAGGCGATGTCGGTGTCGAGGAAGGCGTGCAGCAGGGCGCCGCCCTTGGACGCGACGTCCGAGTGGTAGGGGTTCAGCAAGATGTCGACCCCCGACCAGTAGGCGAGGACGAGATCGGCCCATCCGCCGTAGATCATCGCCGAGAGGCCGGTGCCGGTGCCCTTGGTCAGGTCCGACGGCACCTGATTGGTGAAGGTGACCGGCTCGTTCTGGAAGACACCGGAGATGCCGTAGAACTTGCCGGTCGTGTCCTTCATCTTCATCGCCGCCGCCTTCACCTTGTTGTTGGTGAGGAAGGCGAGCGAGGTCTCGTCGCAGTTGGCGAGGTCGAGGGCGCGGATCATGTTCGGCACGACGTCGAGATCGAGGGCGGCGCCGTTGGTGCCCATCGCCACCACAGGCACGTCGGCGTTGGCGAGGATGCCGGTCGGCTCGTTGGTGCCGCCGCCCTGGATCGCCGCCGAGTCGAGCGCCTGGGCGATCAGCCAGCCGAGATCCTTGCGGAGGATCTGCTCGATCGCCGGCGCCTGGATCATCATGCGGCGGGACATTTCGTATTCGCCGGTGATCGTCCGCGGAGCGAGCGAGACCTTGTCGAAGGCGACGTCGGAGCGGGTGGCGGCGCCGCCTTCGGCGACCCAACCGACCGAACCGGACCCGGTCATGCGCGGCAGGTCGAGGAAGGACGTCAGACCGGAGATCACCGTCGCACCGAGCTTCTGGATCGCCAGCATCGGCCGCAGCCGATCGATGGTCGGCCCGAGGTCGGTCGCGACGAGGTTGCCGGCGCTGCCGCCGACGGTGGCGGCGCGGGTCTCGAGCAGGATCGACGTCGGCACGTTGATGGCGCCCGGGCGACCCGAGCGGTTCTCGGCGTTCCATTCGGCCTCGGCGCCGGTGAGGCGACCGCGCTCGGAGAAGTCGGCGAGAGCCCGACCGATCGAGAAGCGGCGTTCGACGTCGGCGAGGGTGTCGCGGCCGCCGGCGACCGGCTCGGCCTCGGCGCGGCGCTCGGCCTCTTCGAAGATGCGGGCGCGGCGCTCCTCGCCGTTCAGCGCCTCGATCTCGGAGGCGATGCGATCGAGATCGGCGGTCTCCTCGGCCGTCAGCGCCTCGCGCTTGGCGTCCTTGGCGCGGGTCTCGATCGCCTTGCCGGCGTCTATCAGGCGAGCCCGCTTCTCCTGGATTTCGTGGGTCTTGAGCATGTGAAAAGATCCTTCTGAGGGCCGGGCGCGTCTCACGACGGGCGATCGGGGTCGACGGCGGAAGCGATGGCGCGAATGATCGAGAAGTCGATCTCGACGGAGACGTCGCGGTAACTCCGCGTGGAGTTGCCGTAGAAGCCCTTCA
>JAAYVT010000064.1 GCA_012517025.1 Phyllobacteriaceae bacterium
ACGGCTGAACCTTCAGGGCCAAGAGGATCGCCGTCACAGCCTTCGCCTCGGCGCCGCGACCGACCCTCACCGTAGCGCCGCCGATCTCGACCTCGATCAGCCCGGGCTCTTTGCGCCCCCTCGGTCGCCCGCGTCGGCGAACCGGCTCTGCCGCTTCCACCACAGGAGGCTCCGCCGCCGCCACGACAGCCGGCAGGAACGCCGGTCCGTCCGCAAGCCCATCTTCGTCGGTCGTAACCCGCGCCTGCCGACGCCACGTGAACAACTGCTGTGGCGTCAATCCATGCCGGCGCGCCACGCCGCACACCGTCTCGCCGTCCAGCAAACTCTCCGCGACGATCGCCGCCTTCTCTTCCGGGCTCCAGGCGCGGCGTCGGCCCGCACCGGTGAACACCTCGAAGCGCTGGCCCCGCGCAGGTTCGTCGCTGGACATGTACTTATGCTCTGAAATCGACATGTGTCGAAGCCCTCCATGGACCACGACACTCCGACTTCAGCCCGCCACGCGGAAGGTGGGGCTCAGACGACGCTTACGATACAGTCGGGAAGCGTCTGGGTCCAGGTCGCCTCGGCACCATCACCCGCGTGCTCGCTCCGCCGTGCGCGAGGCGCAGTAACTGTCGTATCTGTCTCATGGTCAGCTTGACGGTTCTAAAAACCTGGCTGAACTGGCCGTTTTCTGATTCGATCGTCTCCGAGAAATTGGAGGCGACGCGATGGGCAAAGCACCCGGGTTCCTCGATTTCGACGATCGCCTGAAGCGGCTGAGCGACCTCGGCGATCAGTTGGAGGCCTCCGGTAGGGCGGTCGACTTCGAGATCTTCCGCCCCGATCTCGTCGCCGCGCTGGCGTACTCGACGGGCTAGCGTGGCGGCCGTCCGCCCTTCGACCCGGTGATGATGTTCAAAGTGTTGGTCATCCAGACGGCCAACAACCTGTCCGACGAGCGCACCGAATTCCTGATCAACAACCGCCTGTCGTTCATGCGCTTCCTCGGGCTCGGCCTCGACGATCGCGTGCCCGACGCCCGAACGATCTGGTTGTTCCGCGAGAAGCTCACGAAGGCAGAGGCGATCAAGGGGTTGTTCGCCCGCTTTGAGGCAACGCTGCGGGTCTCCGGCCACATCGCCATGTCGGGCCAGATCGTCGACGCCAGCCTGGTCGCCGCGCCGAAGCAGCGCAACACCTATGAGGAGCGGCGGACCATCAAGGAGGGCCACATCCCCGAGGATTGGCAGAGCCGGCCGGCCAAACTCCGGCACAAGGACCGCGACGCACGCTGGACGGTGAAGTTCACCAAGGCGAAGGAGCGGCCGGATGGGACGAAGCCGCCGGTCGACATCGCCATTCCTTCCTTCGGTTACCAGAACCACGTCGCCATCGACGTCGGCCACGGCTTCATTCGGGCGTGGAAGGTCACGGACGCCGCCGCCTACGAGGGCGCGGTGTTGCGCGAGGGCCTGCTGGACACGACCAACACGGCGCGGACGGTGTGGGCCGACACGGCCTATCGCTCCGCCGCCAACGAGACCTTCATGGTCGACAGTGGCTTCGTCAGCCGGGTCCATCGAAAGAAACCCAAGGGACGGCCGATGCCGGAGCGCGCCCGGCGGGCGAACAACGCCAAATCGAAGATCCGCAGCCGGGCCGAGCACGTCTTCGCCGATCAGAAGACGAGGATCGGCCTCTTCGTCCGGACCATCGGCATCGCCCGCGCGACGACAAAGATCGGACTGGTGAACCTCGTCTACAACATCCGCCGGCTGCTCTTCATCCAGCGCAGGGAGGCCACCTGAAGGGGACTGGAGCCGGCCATCGGCCGGCCGGCCGACATCTACGCCGACCATGATCGGACTGTCGTCGACTTCGGTCCCGCCGCTGCGGCGCCGAAATCAGCCTATCCGAAGACACGCCGACCCGTTGATAGAACCGTCCAGCTTCCTCTTCGATGGCATGCCCGCCGCCCTCCTCGTGTTCGGGAGGTGATGTCATGCCCGAGTGCTGACCCGGGTGTCCTGTATCCCTTCGGTGACGGCCGCCTTGTTGGGTGGCGTCGTTCCGACCACGTTCGCCGCGGACTGATCCGGCACTGATGCCGGCAGTACTGCTGGAGGCTGGTGGTGGATCGGGATGAAGAGTACGTCCGCCGTCGGGCCTGGAGCGCCGATGAGAAGCGGGCGATCGTCGAAGAGGCCGCCGCGAGCGGGAACGTGATCGGCACGGCCAAGCGGCACGGCATCCAAGCTCAACAGATCTATCGCTGGCGAGAGCGCCTTTTCGGCCCGACCGAGCCGGCCGGCTTCGTCGCCGTTTCGGTAGTGGTCGATCCTCCGGCAGCACTGCTGGCACCGATGCCGGAACAGGGGCGTCCGGAAGAAGCTCCGGCACCGGTGCTGGACGGCATAAGCGACCGGATCGAGATCGTCTCCGGCGGCGTGACGGTTCGGCTTCCTCCGAGTTCAGCGGTGCCGTTGATCGTGGCAGTCGCGACCGAGCTGGCGAGGCGCCGGCCATGATCCCGACGACGGGTGACGCGAAGGTCTGGTTGGCGACCGGCCACACCGACATGCGGAAGGGCTTTCCCGGCCTGGCGTTGCAGGTTCAGGAGGTGCTGCGGCGCGACCCGATGAGCGGGCACCTCTTCGTCTTCCGCGGTCGTCGCGGCGATCTTCTGAAGGTGATCTGGCACGACGGCCAAGGTGCCTGCCTGTTCGTGAAACGGCTCGAGCGTGGGCGGTTCCTGTGGCCGTCGGTCGCCGACGGCGTGGTGACGATCAGCGCCGGTCAACTGGGGTACCTGCTCGAGGGGATCGACTGGCGGAACCCTCAGAAGACGTGGCGACCGAGCCGCGCCGGATGATGCGAAATGCGGCGCGAACCCGCGATAATCATTGGTCAAGCCGCTGTATTCATGATTCAATTCGTGCATGGAGACGACGCGCGAAGCCCTGCCGGACGACGTTGAAGCGCTGAAGGCGCTGGTGCTCGCCGCACAGGCCGAGGCCGCCGCCGAGCGGGCGGCGCGATCCGATGATCGGGCGTTGATCGCCGAGTTGAAGCTCACCATCGAGAAGCTGAAGCGGGAGAGGTTCGGAGCGAAGGCCGAGCGGACCTCGCGGCTCATCGATCAGATGGAGCTGCAGCTCGAAGAGCTTGAGGCCTCGGCGACCGAGGACGAACTGGCCGCGGAAGCCGCGGCGGCGCACACGACGACGGTCGCGACCTTCCAGCGCAAACGGCCGACACGGCAACCGTTCCCGGAGCATCTTCCGCGCGAGCGCGTGGTCGTGCCGGGGCCGACCTCTTGCGCCTGCTGCGGCAGTTCCCGTCTGCGCAAGCTCGGCGAGGACATCACCGAGACGCTCGAGGTGGTGCCGCGGCAATGGAAGGTGATCCAGACGGTTCGGGAGAAGTTCAGTTGCCGAGAGTGCGAGGCAATCGATCAGGCGCCGGCTCCGTTCCACGTCATCCCGCGCGGTCACGTCGGACCGAACCTCCTGGCCATGGTGCTGTTCGAGAAGTACGGCCAGCATCAACCCCTGAACCGGCAGAGCGAGCGCTATGGCAGCGAGGGGATCGACCTCGGTCTGTCGACGCTGGCCGATCACGTCGGGACGGCGACCCACGTGCTCATGCCGTTGTTCCGGCGCCTCGAAGCCCACGTCTTCGCCGCCGAGCGGCTCCACGGCGACGACACGACGGTCCCGGTGCTCGCGAAAGGAAAGGCGTCGACCGGGCGCATATGGACCTACGTCCGTGACGACCGCCCCTTCGCCGGTCAGGCACCACCGGCGGCCGTGTTCTCCTACTCGCCCGATCGAGCCGGCACTCATCCTGCCGCGCACCTCGCCGGCTGGCAGGGACTGTTCCAAGCCGACGCCTACAGCGGCTACGGCGCACTCTACGACGATCCGGCGCGACGAACGGAGGCGATCCTGGAAGCGGGGTGTTGGAGCCATGCCCGTCGCCCCTTCTTCGTCATGGCGGACGTCGAGGCAGCGGCGCGACGCAAGGCGCAGTCGAAGGGTCGGGTCGCGCCGGTGGTATCGCCGATCGCACTGGACATCGTGCGCCGCATCGACGCTCTGTTCGAGGTCGAACGGGAGATCAACGGCCTCGCCGCCGAACCGAGGCTCGAGTTCGACGTGAACGGAGCCTGCCGCTGGTCGACGCTCTGCATGCCGTCATGGTCGAGCATCGCGCCACGCTCTCCCGCAGCAGCGACGTCGCCAAGGCCATCGACTACATGCTGAAACGCTGGGACGCCTTCACCCGCTTCTTGACCGACGGGCGCGTCTGCCTCTCGAACAACGCGGCCGAGCGAGCCCTCCGAGGAATAGCCTTGGGCCGGAAATCCTGGCTGTTCGCCGGCTCCGACCGTGGCGGTCAGAGGGCGGCCACGATCATCAGCCTGATCGTCACCGCCAAGATGAACGACGTCGACCCTCAGGCTTGGCTTGCCGACGTGCTCGCGCGTATCGCCGAGCACCCGGCGAACCGGCTCGACGAACTCCTCCCTTGGGAATGGACGAAGGCCCTGCCGTCACGTTCGGCAGCCTGATCAGCCTGTGGTCCTCGCCGGACGGTTACGGTTTCCTTCGCGCCGAAGTGGCCGGTTTTTGATCGGAACGATGGCCGGCTTCATGTCGGAATACCGGCCGCCTTTAATCGGAATCCACGATCTGATCGAAAACCGCTCTAATATTGTAACTATTGAGAATATAATGAGAGGTGCGACTCGCATGGTTCCTGCGGGGCGTCAATATTTCGTTGTAATCGACAGCGCAAAGCAAGCGACGTCTGGGCCAATGCAACTGCATTTTCGAAGGTTGGAATGGAAATTATCTGCTTTCCTCCCGATATATTGTTTACTATTTTGCCATTTTCGGTAAAATAGGCAGCCGAAGACCTTCCTAGAACCCCGAACTCCTTCAATATACGGAGTGAGGTTGTTGAGTAGAAGTACATCTGTAAGCCATTGAGCCCGGGATTTATCCCTATAATATAGTTCATTCCAGAACGATCTGGTTCCGCATATTCAACGGGGGCATCCATTAAAAATAACACGCGATTATCCCATTGATTTGTAATCGTATTCTTGAAAAGTTGCATAACTCTATTATCTCCAAATGATGTTGTAATTATTTCGTCCGAGGTATCGAGAAAGAATGCCGTTGCTAAATTTCGCATATCGATCGTTTGATGATCGACATCGCGTATATTTTTTGAATATATAACGTCATCGACGTTATATATATTTATTTGATTTTCAAGCTTAAATAGAATTTTTCTTCCATCTCTAGATATCTGCAAGCAAAATGGAGATTTTATGTAATCTAAATTTATTTCTATATCTACTAAATTATCCTCTATTTTTAACCCAATGTGTTCCTTATTGTCTTCATCGAAGAAGTCTTTGGCGGAAAATTTCCTACCATTGATAATGAAATTATGGTCACCTATTCGGTTGCGTCCAGAACAAGTTCCTGGATTCAGAGGAGCATAACTTTCCTGTTTATCATCAAATGTATCGTCAGAAATATCTTCAGAAACCCAGCTCTTATCTTCTCGGTCATCACCAAGCGTAAATCGAGTTATTCTTCCGTCGTCCGGCTCAACTACCAGAACCGACCCATCTTTCGCAAATTTTCCGGCTTTAGGATGTGAAGCTAGTCGTTCCGAAAAATCAAGCATTCCATTTTTATCAAATACAAACAGATACCTATCTATCACCATAGCTATGCGGTCTCTCAGCGGATCAATCGCGGTCCACAAAGCATTAACACTAGATAATTTGTATTCAAATAGGCCATCTCGTAAATCTACAACCTTCTTCTCCGCCGTGATAAGGGTGTCTACACGCTCCGATCCTGAAGTTGTTGAGCTGACTGAAGTAATTAAAAAGCCTGATTTGCCCCTTGCACATATAAAATTTTGAGGTTCTTTTGCCCTTAAAGCATCAATTAGAGCTCTGAATGGCTCCTTTCCAATATTTATATTACAATTTCCGACTGTAATCTCAGCCTTTTCAAGTTGCTTTTCGTCAATTTTTCTGACTTGTATATTACCATTAATGAGCATTAAACTGTAATATTCACCATCAGTGGTTCTTGCTATTAATAATTTCTCATTTATACTTGCGTATATTATAGAAAAAGGCTCTTCATTTGCCCGGTATTGATATGACTTTTTGTATTTCAAATCAAACACCTGAAGACTCGCATATTCGGGGTACTTGTCCTCGCAGGCGAAACTATTCGAACGAATAAAGTATCGGTCGCGTAGAAGACGAATTTCTGAATTTGTAGTGCAGCCAGGATATGGCGTCTCGTTACCCCACAGTTGGTCGGGACTGATAATTTCATCCTTCCCGTTGGTAGTATTGATTATGTGAATTCCGAGATTAGTCGAAACAATTGCGATTTTTTGGTAATCAATTTGAAATATTGACTTAATATGTTGGGTCACATACTCTGGGGCTGAAATTGGAATAAGTTTTCCGGAGTCTTCGACTCGATATATGGCATGATTAAGTTTATCAACAAATAAAATATCTCCTCCGGTATCATATACATCAAGATTTGGCTGTGTATATGTTATTTCGCGACGCGCAAAAGCGCTCACTCCTCTGAGTAAAGTATCCTTAATTGATTCATTAATATTGCTATCAGTATTGTATTTTGCATACTTAAGGGTTAGAATAAGGGCCTTGTCAATGGATCCATTGTCGATGTATTGATCTGCAACTCGAGAACTAAGAAGGGCTGATTGCTTTTCAGCAATTTCGCGCTGTTTGTTGGCTTCAAGAAAAGCGCCGTTTGCGAGTTCCGTCTTGTCCTGGGCAATTTCGGTCTGGCGGACGGCTAGTTGGCGTTGTGCCTCGGCATCTAGCCTCGCCCTCCAGGCGCTGCCGGCCCCAATGACCGCGGCGATCGCAACCAGCCCAAACACCACCGATGCACCAATAGAAACGCGCTGAGCGCGGCGGGCCCGGTGAGCCGAAAGTACGACGTAACCGACTAGCGAGTCGGCTAGTTCACCGCGGAAGTCGCGAACAAGGTCCTCGGCTTCGGCCAACGCGATGCCCCGCGGCAAAAGGAGATCAGCCGGCTTACCCTTCGACGCCCACCGCACTTCGGCCTCAGTCACCTCGCGGGCTACCCTGTAGTAGTTGGCATTATCGGCCACAAGCTTGGCGGCGCGAGGCCAGGCGTCGATGACGCGCTGGTGGGCGACGCGGACGGTCGCGCCAGCACCCTCAGTCGCCTCGGCCTCGCCGATCAGGATGCGGGCGGCGATCAGTCTGTCGACTAATGCCTTTGCTTGAGGAGTCGCTGCGGCCTGGGTATAAAGCGCTGCTCGGATCGCCGGGCGGCGCGCTCCATCCAAGCCGGCGGTTTCACCGACCAGTTGCCGCATCAGCCGCG
>JAAYVT010000762.1 GCA_012517025.1 Phyllobacteriaceae bacterium
CCCCGCTTCTGCTCAGCGATCTGGATGTCTTCAAAGAGTTGGCCGGCGAGCACGCCGCCTATTTCGAGACGGGATCCTCGTCTGCTCTGAACCACCAGGTGCGCAAGGCGATCGAAACGATCGGACCGTCGTCGCGGTCCATCGAGACGCCGACGTGGAACGACTTCACCACGCGTGTCTTCGAGTTCATGGCGGGGGATCACACCCACCATACGTTCTGAGTGTGATGACCGAGCATCGAGCGGATTTCACTCGCAAGGGATACGGGGAGTGGTTTCGGTGACCAGATCCAGCTTCAGCCGACTCGCGAAAGCTCTTTCAGCGGGACATTTCGACGACCCGCGCATCGCCGCCGCCAGCCTCAATTGGTGGAGCGGGGTCGCGGGAAATCTCGACGAACACGATCACCGGCACGTCCGAGGCTGGGTCTACGATTCGAAGCGGCCGAATGTGCCGGTGAGCCTCGACATTCTCGTCAACGGCAGGCTGGTCGGGCAGGTGGTGGCCGACGACTATCGAGACGACTTGGCGAAGATTCTCCGAGACGACGGCCGGCACGGTTTCGCCTGCGTGCTTCCGACGATCGGCGACTCGGGCAGCGACGTCGACCGCGTCGTCGTGCGGGTGTCGGGCCGTCCGCGATGCGTCGTCGGGGCCTTCGATGTGAAAGCGCCGGCGATCCAGCGGGCGCTGGACGAACGGCTCACCCACATCTTCAATCACATCTCGGCGACGCACGAGGTCTCGGCCCGCCAACTGGAAAAGCTCCTGGCCCGCACCGGCGCGCTGGGAAGTTCCCTTTCCGGATCGGCTCCGACCGCGTCGTCCCTGTTTCTCACCGAGGTTTCGGCGATCGCCGGTGTCGGACAATTCCGCGACGCGCTCGACGACGAGGTCGAAACGGCGCTGTTCAGAAATCGACTGGCCCACCAGCTTTCCGAAACGCGATATTCCTAGTCGTTCCTTTTCCCCGGCGAGCGGATCGGCCGCCGACGGCGGAGACCTCGTTCTCGGAGGAGCGCCGCTCGTGGGAGAGGTCGACGATCGGCGCGTCGAACCCGACCGGGGATCTCTCCTCTCGCGGTGACGGCGGTGGGGTGCCGCCCTCGAAACCGGCCCGAGGACGCCCCCGCGTCGGCCATGGCCCAGCCCCCAGAGCGAACGCGCCGGCGGCGCGCAGTCGAGACGAGCGTCCCATGGATTCGAGCAGCCGTCGCGCCATGTACCTGGAGTCGATTCGCGGAATCGGCGCGATGCAGGTTTTGTTGCTGCATTGCGCATCGGCGTTCGTTCCGGCGCTGACGAAATACGACATGAACGACGAATATGCGAATTTCATACACAAATCGCCGCTGTTCTTCTTGTATGACGGATATTCGGCAGTTTACATTTTCTTCATTCTCAGCGGCATCGTCCTGACGTTTTATTTCGGCACCGAGTCGCCACGACCGATCCACATCTTCCCTCGAATCATGCGGTTGATGATCCCGGCCGTCGCGGCGGTTCTTTTCGGGGTGGCCGTGAAGGCGATCTTCGGCGCTCCGAACCTCGAGGCCGGCTCGCTCGTCGATTCGGAGTGGCTGAGGACACTCTGGTTACCGCCGGAGGGTGTCGGCTTCATCCTGAAGGATGCGCTCGTCAATGCGGTGTGGCTCGGCTACGGCGATGCCTCGACCTGGTCGCTGCTCGGAACCGGGATCCGCGTCGATCCGATGAGCGCGGCCTACGCGGCCCCCTTGTGGACCTTGAGCCTGGAGCTGCAGGGATCGGTGCTCGTCTTGCTGCTCTGCATCGCGTTTCGCCGTCGGAAATCACTCTGGGCGCCGGCGCTGGCGATTTCGTTCGCCCTGCTCTTTCGATCGCATTTCTCGTGTTTTCTGGTCGGCCACCTGATCGGCGTCGCGGTTCTGCATCACGACAGGCATTGGGATGTTCATCCGCTCGTCTCGATCGCGCTGATCAACCTCGGCGTCTATCTGTGCATTTCGGAAGACGCCGGACAACTGGCGGCCTTCGATGCGGTGTGTCGATGGGAGCTGTTTCCAGCTCTGAGGTGCCTCGATCACACTCAGAAGATCGCCGGATCGATTCTCGTCTTCTCCGGCGTGTTCTCGTCGGCCCCACTCCGGAAGGCGCTCGAGACCAAATATTTGTGCCGCCTCGGGAAACTGTCCTTCTCTCTCTATTTGATCCACTGGCCGATCGTGTTCGGACTCGGGTCGAGCCTCGCCCTGATGCTGGCACGCCATGTTCCCGCCGGCCTCGTCGGGGTGAGCACGGTTTGCCTCGTCGTTCCGATCTGTCTGGGCGCCGCCCGGCTGTTTTCCGTGGTCGACGACTTTTCCATCCGCGCGTCCCGCCGATGGCGCCGCGCCATCGACGCCGCGCCGTGACGTCGTCGTCGGACCGACCTGCGGCCGGCCGGTGCTCGGACCGGAGGATCGCACCGCCGAGCCGGCGACGAGGGGGTCAGGGCTTCCCGTCGCCCAGCAATCGACCCAAGAGGTCGAGCATGTCGCCGCGCGGATCGACCGCTCCTTCGCCGGCGAGAGAGCCGAGCCCGACCAGAGCGGCATAGAGCAGGCGGGCGTCCCTGCCGGCGCGGTTCACCGGAACCCCGTGCGCCGCGAACAGTTCGGCGACATAGGCGAGGCGCCGTTCGTCGACCGACCTCAGCGCCGCCGCGGCCGCCGCGTCGTAACGGGCCCACTCGCGTATCGCCGCCTCGACGGCCTCGCCGCCGTAGTCCGAGCCGCGTCCGCCGGTCGCCTCGCGCACGAGCGAACGCAACCGCTCGGCCGGAGAGGCCCCGGTCGCCTCGACGGCGTCGATGATCTCGCTCGTTCCCCGCTGGATCCAATGGTGCAGCATCTCGGACTTCAGCGCCGCCACGTCCTTGAAATGCCAGTAGAAGGAGCCCTTGCTGACGTCGAGATCGCGCGCGATCGCCTCCGCCTTGACGGCCGCCGGACCGCCGGCGCTCAGGGCGCGAAACGCCGCCTTGATCCAGTCCTCGGCGGTGAGGGTCGATCGGCTCGTCATCGTTTCTCCATACGCCGCCGTATTGACGGCCGCAAGCACGCGTCGTACATACGCAACCGTATGGAACCGATCGAACCGAAGAGACGCCGATGAACCGATGGATCCTCGCATCGAGCCTTCTGTCCTTCGCGGTCGTGTCGGTGCACGTCTTCGCCGGTGGCCCGGACGTCCACGACCCGCTTCTCGCCGCCGGTGCTTCGGCGACTCTGAACACCTACGTCTCGGTGCTCTGGCACGCGACCACCGCCGTTCTCCTCGTCGACGCCGTCGCCCTGTTCGTCGCGGCGGTTCATCGCGGATCGCGCGCCGCGCTGGTCGGGATCGTGACGAGCCAATATCTCGCCTACGCAGCCTTGTTCGTCGGCTACGGTCTCCACCGTCTCGGGTCGCTTTTGGTCACGCCGCAGTGGATCGCCTTCGTCGTCATCTCCGTCGTCGCGCTGATCGGGGCGTGGCCACGGCCGACGGCGGCGGCCTCTTCCTCCCTCGCCGGTCCGGCTTCTTGAGACGCCGTCGGGCATCGAAAGGACAACGAAATGGTCGTCGTCACGGCCCTCTCGATCTTCGTCGTTCTCACGATCGTGGCGCTCCTTCACGCTTATTGGGCGTTCGGCGGCCGCTGGCCCGGCCACGACGAGCTCTCGCTGGCGCGGACGGTCGTCGGCTCGAAGGGCATCACCGCGATGCCGGCGCGCGGCCCGACCCTGGTCGTCGCGGTCCAGATCTTCCTCGCCGGCGTCGTGGCGTCGGCGCGCGCCGGGCTCGTTCCGACGCCGTTGCCGGCGACGGCGCAGACGGTCGCCCTCGCCGCGCTCGCGACCGTCTTTCTGGTTCGCGGCATCGCCGGTTTCACGCCGATGTTTCGAGCCCTGCAGTCCGAAGAGCCGTTCGCGACGCTGGATCGCCGCCTCTATTCCCCCCTGTGCCTCGCGCTGGGGATCGGCTTCGCCATCCTCGTCGCGTGACGTCGATCGACCGATCTCGCCGCCGGGGCGCCGGTCACCCGAATTGCGGGTGGGCTCCCTCTCGACACGTCGGGAGGCGTGCCTTAATCTCCCGGCCGGCATTCTTTCGAATGATTGTTGCCGGCCATTGGGAGCTCAAATCTTGTTGAACATCGTAATTCCGATGGCCGGAGCTGGTAGTCGGTTCGCAAAAGCCGGGTATGAGCAACCCAAGCCGCTCATCCCTGTTCACGGTATACCAATGATCAGGCTGGTGACGGAAAATATTCGTCCGAGCCAGCCGCATCGTTTCATCTACATCTGTCAGAGGGCGCATGTCGAGGCATATGGACTGCGTGAAAAGCTGGCGTCCTACGCGCCGGGCTCGGTGATCGTCGAACTCGACGGCCTCACCGAAGGGGCGGCCTGCACGGTTCTTCGGGCGAAGGACCTGATCGACGGCGACGACGCATTGATGATCGCCAATTCGGACCAATACGTCGACATTTCGATCGACGACTATCTCGCCGAGATGGACGAGAAGTCGCTCGATGGGCTGATCATGACGATGTACGCCGACGATCCGAAGTGGTCGTTCGCGCGTCTCGACGAAAACGGGCTCGTCACCGAAGTCGTCGAGAAGCAGGTGATCTCCGAACACGCCACCGTCGGCATCTACAACTTCCGCCGCGGCGCGGACTTCGTCCGCTGTGCCGAGGCGATGATCGCCGCCGATCTCCGCGTGAACGGCGAGTTCTACGTCGCCCCGGTCTACAACGGGTTGGTCGCCGAAGGCGGGCGGATCGGCATCTACGACGTCGGTTCCGAGGCCGCCGGTATGTACGGTCTGGGAATTCCCGCCGACCTCGATCTGTTCGTCGGCCTCGAAGTCTCCCGCCGAGCCGTCGCTGGGATGAGGCCATGATCGTCATCAGTCATCGCGGTTACTGGAAGACCGCCGACGAGAAGAATCGTCCGGTGGCGTTCCGCCGTTCCTTCGATCTCGGGTTCGGCACGGAGACGGACGTACGCGACCTCGCCGGACGTCTGGTCGTGTCGCACGACATGCCGAAGGGCGGCGAGCTCGATTTCGACGGATTGCTGGCGATCCTCGCCGGTCGTGATCTGCCGCTCGCGGTGAACATCAAGGCGGACGGCTTGTCCGCTCCGCTCGCCGAACGGATGCGCGCCCACGCGCTGACGAAGTGGTTCACCTTCGACATGTCGGTCCCCGAGATGGTGGTGCAGCTGGCGCGCGGCTTGCCGGTGTTCACCCGGTCGAGCGAGTTCGAAGCGCCGCCGCCGATCTACGATCGGGCGATCGGGGTGTGGGTCGACAGTTTCGGCGCGACCGCTCCGACCCCGGCCCTGATCCGCGGCTTTCTCGCCGACGGCAAACGGGTCTGCATCGTCAGCCCCGAGCTGCACGGCCGCGACCCCTCCGACTTCTGGGCCGCGTTGAAGGCGGACGGCTTGGCCGACGCCCCGGATCTGATGCTGTGCAGCGACGTTCCGGAGCAGGCGGTCGAATTTTTCGGGATCGCGCGATGATCAAGGCCATCATCTTCGACATGGACGGCGTGCTGATCGAAGCCAAGGAATGGCATTACGAGGCGCTCAACCGCGCGCTTCGGCTGTTCGGCTACGAGATCAGTCTCTACGAGCACCTCACCACCTTCAACGGCCTGCCGACCAAGAAGAAGCTCGAGATGCTCTCGGTGACGAGCGATCTTCCCGTCGAACTTCACACCTTCATCAACGAAATCAAGCAAATCTACACGATGGAGATCGTGCACTCGCAGTGCAAGCCGCGGTTCGAACACGAATACGCGCTGTCGCGATTGAAGGCCGAAGGCTACCGTCTGGCGGTCTGCTCGAACTCGATCCGGACGACGATCGAGGTGATGATGTCGCGAGCGGCGCTCGACGGCTATCTCGACTTCGTCATTTCCAACCAGGACGTGGTTCGGGCGAAGCCGGATCCTGAGATGTACCGGACGGCGATCACGCGGCTGGGGCTCGAGCCGACCGACTGTCTGGTGGTCGAGGACAACGAGAACGGCATCCGCGCGGCGCGCGGGGCGGGCGCCCACGTGATGGAGGTGCGCGAGGTTTCGGACGTCAATTATCGGGCGATCAAGCAGAGGATCGCCGAGATCGGCGACGAGGTGACGCCATGACCATGCGCGTTCTGATTCTGGCGGGAGGACCGGCCGTCGAGACCGACGCGCCGTCGGTCCTGCTCGCCGAACGGTCGGGAGAACTCCTCGTCGAACGCATCGCCCGGCAGCTCGGCGAGCTGCGGGCGCAGATGATCTTCGTCCTCCGTCAGCAAGACATCGGCCGCCATCACATCGACGACGTCGTCCGCCTCGCGGTGCCCGGCGCCGAGATCGTGGTGATCGGCCGTGAGACCGGCGGCGCCGCCTGCACCGCGCTGCTCGCGGTCCATCACTTCGCTCCCGACGAAGAGCTGCTCGTGCTCGCCGCCAACGAGTTTCTCGACATCGACTATCCGCAGACGATCGCGGAATTCCGGGCCCGGGAGCTCGACGCGGCGACCGTCGTGTTTCCGTCGCTGCATCCGCGCTATTCCTACGTGGCGCTCGACGACGCCGGTCTGGTCGTCGAGGCGGCGGAGAAGCGGCCGATCTCACGGTTGGCGGCCGCCGGATTCTACTGGTATCGCCGCGCCGGCGACTTCGTCGACGCCGCCGAGGACATGATCCGCAAGGACGCCCAGGTCGACGGAGCCTTCTATCTCAGCCTGACCTTCAATCAGCTGGTGCTGCGGCAGAAGCGGATCGGCGTCCGCGAGATCGACGGACGGCGCTACATCCCGTTGAAGTCGAAGCACCAGATCGCGGTCTATGAAGGGGAAATCTCGGGGGAGAGGACGCGATGAAAAGTGCACGTCTCGCCGACATGACCGGCGGCTGGTTCGTCGGCGACTTCCTTCCGGTGGTCCAGGCGTCGAAGGACTGCGAGGTCGCGGTCAAACACTATCGCAGCGGCGACCGCGAAGCGCTGCATCATCATCGTGTCGCCACCGAGATCACGTTGATCGTATCGGGGCGCGTGCGCATGTGCGACCGGGAATGGGGGGAAGGCGACATCGTCGTGCTGGCACCCGGCGAAGCGACGAGTTTCGAGGCGCTGACCGACGCGGTGAACGTCGTGGTCAAGCTTCCGTCGGTCAAGAACGACAAGTTTCTCGGCGAATTGCCGCCGCCGTCCATCGAGGAGTGAGTGAATGAAGGTCGCCATCTTCATGCGAGGCCCGTTCCGACCCGACCTGGAATCGGGTCTGGTGCGGGCTCGGGCGCTCGCCCAGGAGGTCCGAGATCACGGCGGCGAGCCGACCCTGTTCTTCGCCACCTGGATGCTTGAGGACCGCGCCGCCTTGGCGACCCTCGTCGCACAGCCCGACGTCGGCAACGTCCTGGCCGTCGAGCCGCCGTCGGACGAGATGATCTACCGGATCTGCGGGATCACCGAACTCCCCAACGGCAAGGACGTCCGCAACGTCTTCTATCAGTATTTTCTGTCACGGGTCGGTCTCGAAGTCGTCGACCGCACCGGCAAGTTCGACTTCGTCGTCCATTCTCGCCCCGATCTCGACATACGCTTCGGCGAGCACTTCGACGAATGGTTCACCGAAGGGTTCTATACGACGATTCATTTCGGCTCCCGGGAAGGGTTGGGTTTCACGAACGATCAGATCGGCGTCGCGACGCCCGAGAACATGTATTCGTTCTGGAACTACGGCACCCTGGAAAACCTCGGCGAGATGATCCGTCAGGCGGGAATTCCGGAAAACGTCCTCGACAAGATGTACCTGAATTCGGGCGTACAGCCGAAGGCCGGCGTCTGCGAGGTCTGGCGCCTCGACGAACGGCGCTTTCTCTGACCGAGCGACGCGCGTCGCCGGATCGAAGATCAACGGCCGGGGCGAAGCCGTCTCGGCCGATCGGACGCCGAGGGTCCGCTTCCGCCGGCGTTCCCGCCGAAAGCCCGATGACCCTCGTTCCCACCGCGCCGCATGGCGCCGGCGACGATCGATGCTAGGATCGCCGGCGAGGGCGACATGGCGGAAACGATCCTGAGGACCGAGGCGCTCGGTAAGATCTACACCACCGGCGCGGTCGAGGTGGCGGCGTTGCGCGGCGTCGACTTCGGGGCGCGCGAGGGCGAGTTCGTCGTCCTGCTCGGACCCTCGGGGTCGGGCAAGTCGACCTTCCTCAACATCGTCGGTGGGCTCGACCGGGCGACCAGCGGGCGGGTGTTCTTCGCCGATCACGATCTGACGCAAGCGAGCGACCGGGCGCTGACCCTCTATCGTCGCGACCACGTCGGCTTCGTCTTCCAGTTCTACAATCTGGTGCCGAGCCTGACGGCGCGCGAGAACGTGGCGTTGGTCACCGAGATCGCCCGCGATCCGATGAAGCCGGAGGAGGCGCTGGCGGTCGTCGGCCTCGCCGACCGCCTCGATCATTTCCCCGCCCAGCTCTCCGGCGGCGAGCAGCAACGGGTGGCGATCGCCCGCGCCATCGCCAAGCGACCGGGCCTGCTCTTGTGCGACGAGCCGACCGGCGCCCTCGATTCGACGACCGGCGTGCGGGTGCTGGAGGCGCTGACCCGGGTCAATCTCGACATCGGCGCGACCACCCTCGTCATCACCCACAACGTCGCCATCGCCGACGTCGCCGATCGGGTGGTTCACTTCGCCGACGGCCGCATCGTCGCCGACACGCCCAACCCGCGGCGGCGGGCGCCGAGCGAGATCGCGTGGTGACTCATGAGCGTGCTGCGCGTCAAACTCCGTCGTGATCTCGTCCGCCTGTGGCCGCAGGTGCTGGCGATCGTGCTGGTCATGGCGGCGGGCTCGGCGACGCTGATCCTCGGCGTCGGCGCGCACGCGACGCTCTTCGAGACCCGCGCCGCCTATTACGAACGCCATCGCTTCGCCGACGTCTTCGCCGACCTCACCCGCGCGCCGAAGTCGCTCGGCGAGGAGATCGCCCGCATCCCCGGCGTCGCGGCGGTGGAGACGCGGATCGCCGAGATCGCGGTTCTCGACCTGCCGGATCTCGCCGAACCGGCCTCGGCGATGCTGGTGTCGGTACCCGACGGCCGCGAGTTGGCGGTCGACCGGTTGTTCATGGTGCGCGGGCGGATGCCGACGCCGGGCGACGAGCGCGAGGTGGTGGTGAGCAAGCCGTTCGCCGACGCCAACCGCTTCGATCTCGGCTCGCGCTTCGCCGCCCTGCTCGACGGCCGGCGGCGCGAGTTGACGGTGGTCGGCATCGCCCTGTCGCCGGAGTTCATCTACGCGATCGGTCCCGGCGACATCATGCCGGACGATCGCCGCTTCGGCATCGTGTGGATGTCGGAACACGCGCTCGCCGCCGCCTACGACCGCACCGACGCCTTCTCCTCGGTGCATTTGCGGTTGATGCGCGGCGCCTCCGAGCCACAGGTGATCGCTCGTCTCGACGATCTGCTCGAGCGCTGGGGCGGACGCGGCGCCTACGGCCGGCGCGACCAGACCAGCCATGCCTTCCTCGACGCCGAGTTGAAACAGCTCGAGGCGATGAGCCGGATCCTGCCGCCGATCTTCCTCGTCGTCGCGGCCTTCCTGGTCAACATGACGCTCGCCCGCACCATCGCGCTGGAGCGCGAGCAGATCGGCCTGATGAAGGCGCTCGGCCACGGCGACTTCGCGGTCGGTCGCCACTATCTGGAATTCGTCGGGGTGATCGCGCTGGTCGGCACCGCGCTCGGCATCGCCGTCGGCGTCTGGCTCGGCGACGGCATGGCGCGGCTCTACGCCGACTTCTTCCACTTCCCCTTCCTGGTCTTCCGCTGGAGCCCGGCGACCTGGGCGCTCGCCGGCGGCATCACGCTGACCGCCGCCTTCGCCGGGGCGGCGCAGACGGTCTCCCGGGTCGTCCGCCTCGCCCCGGCGATCGCCATGCAGCCGCCGGCGCCGGCGCGCTACCGCCACGGTCTCGCCGATCGGATCGCGCGGCGGCTGGGGCTGCGCCAGACCCTGGTGATGGTGATCCGCCACGTCGTCCATGCGCCCGGCCGGTCGCTCGGCTCGATCTTCGGCATCGCCCTGTCGGTCGCCGTGCTGGTCGGCTCGCTGTGGATCTACGGCTCGATGGATATGATGCTCGACGTCACCTTCCACCGCTCCGATCGCCAGGACGCCACCCTCGGTTTCGTCCGCGAGCGGCCGTTCTCCGCCCTCGGCGAGGTCGCGGCGCTGCCGGGGGTGACGGTGGTCGAGCCGTTCCGCTCGATCCCGGCGAAGATCCGCAAGGGGCGGGTCGAGCGCCGCATCGCGATCTCCGGCCGGGCGCCCGGCGCCGACCTGTCGCGGGTGCTCGACGGCGACTTCCAGCCGGTGACGCTGCCCCGCGACGGCATCGCGCTCTCCGACATGCTGGCGCGCATCCTCGGGGTCGGGGTCGGCGACACCGTCGAGATCGAACTCTCCGAGCGCGATCGCCGCGTCGTCGAGCAACCGGTGACGGCGATCATCACCACCTATCTCGGCCTCGGTGCCTTCATGGATCTCGACGCCGCCGGGCGGATGCTGCGCGAGGGCACCGCCCTCGACGGCGTCACCATCGCCTACGATACGGCCCGCGAGGGAGAGCTGTTCGCGGCCTTGAAGCAGACCCCGGTCGCCGCCTTCGTGGCACTGCAGAAGCGGGCGATGAAGATCTATCGCGACACGCTGCAGGAAAATCTGATGGTGATGATCACCGTCTACGTCACCCTCGGGATGATCGTCGCCTTCGGCGTGGTCTACAACTTCGCGCGGATCTCGCTCTCCGAGCAGGGCCGCGAGCTGGCGAGCCTGCGCGTCCTCGGCCTGACACGGAGCGAGGTGTCGGGCATTCTCTTCGCCGAGCTGGCGCTCCTGACCCTCGCCGCCCAACCGATCGGCTGGTCGATCGGATGGGGGTTGGCGTTGGCGATGGCGGCGGGCCTGGAGAACGAACTCTACCGGGTGCCGGTGGTGATCCTGCCGAGCGTGCCGGCGGCGGCGAGCGCCGTGGTGATCGTGGCGGCGCTGCTGTCCGGTCTGGTGGTGCGGCGACGGATCGACCGCCTCGACCTCGTCGAGGTCCTGAAGACGCGGGAGTGACGACGTGAAACGGCCGAGCCTGCGACTTCTCTCGTGGGTGGCGATCGGCGTCGGGGTGGCGGCCGCCTTCGCCTGGGCGGTCGCGCCGCGCCCGCTCGGCGTCGACGTCGGCGCGATCGAACGCGGCACGCTCGAGGTGACGGTCGAGGACGAGGGCGTCACCCGCATCCGCGACGTCTACGTCGTCTCCGCCCCGACCACCGGGCGGATGCTGCGTTCCGATCTCACCGTCGGCGACGCGGTCGCGGCGGGCAAGACGGTGGTGGCGCGGTTCGAACCGAGCGACCCGACGCTGCTCGACGTCCGCTCGCGCCGGGTCGGCGAGGCGACGGTCGAGGCGGCGGCGGCGGCGGTCGGGCTCGCCGAGGCGCAGTTGGCACAAGCGCGATCGCAACTCGACTTCGCCCGCGCCGATCTCGTCCGCGCCACCGAGCTCGCCGCTCGACGCACCATTTCCGAACGCGCCCTCGACAAGGCGCGCCTCGACGTGGCGACGGCGGAGGCGACCGTGAAGGGCGGCGAGGCGACGCTCGAGGTGCGCCGCCGCGAACTCGAACAGGCCCGCGCCCAACTGCTGGAGCCCGGCGCCGGTGCCGCCCGCCGCCCCGACTGCTGCATTTCCATCCCCGCCCCGGTCGACGGCCGGGTCCTGCGGCTGGTGGTGGAGAGCGAACAGGTGGTGCAGGCCGGCAACCCGCTGGTCGAAATCGGCGATCCGAACGACCTCGAGATCGCGGTCGATCTCCTGTCGCGCGACGCAGTCCGGGTCCAGCCGGGGGCCGAGGCGCGGATCGAGAGCTGGGGCGGGGCCGAGATGCTCACCGCCCGCGTCCGCCGGGTCGAGCCGACCGGCTTCACCAAGGTCTCGGCGCTCGGTATCGAGGAACAGCGGGTCAAGGTGATCCTCGACCCGGAAGGCCCGCGCGAGGCTTGGGCGCGGCTCGGCCACGGCTACCGTGTGGTGGTGCGGATCACCGTGAAGCGCGTCGAAAACGTGCCGCTGGTGCCGATCGGCGCGTTGTTCCGCTCCGGCGAAGCCTGGGCGGTGTTCCGGGCCGAGGGCGACCGGGCGCGGCTCACACGGCTCGAGATCGGCGATCGCAATCAGCGCTTCGCGGTGGCGACGGCCGGGCTGGAGCCGGGCGCGCGGGTGATCCTGCACCCTTCCGGAGACCTCGTCGACGGCGCTCGGATCGCTCCGCGCTGATCGCGGAGCCCGGACGTCGGCGCCGGGAGCGGATCCGTCGTTTTCTCAAATGATGAAGACGATCGGCGCGGCGACCGGCGACTTTCTGCTGTCAGCAAACGACGAACGCCGCCGGCGGTCGGCACGGCGCGGGTGCACTGCGGAAAGCGACGTCCGTACAGAAGTTTCACACCGATGTTTCGGATCGAAAGCTTCGGGAAATCGGCCCGTCGACACGGCCGCGGTCGCCGAGACCCCTTACCGCGACGCAATATTTTCGAAAATATCACTCAATGGCACTCATTTTGCCAAATGTCGTTCGCGCCGCGTTCGACAGCGAGGCGGCGCCCAGAAAACGACGAGCCTCGAGGGAAACGCCATGGCATTGCTCGACCGGTCCGAATGGTACGACATCGCTCGCGCCACCAACTGGACACCGACCTACGTCTCCGATTCCGACCTCTTTCCCGACGTGATGACCGGCGCCCAGGGCGTGCCGGCCGACGCCTGGGAAGCCTACGACGAGCCCTACAAGACGTCCTATCCCGAATACGTCTCGGTCCAGCGCGAGAAGGACGCCGGCGCCTATTCGGTCAAGGCGGCGCTGCAGCGCTCGCGCATCTTCGAGGACGCCGATCCGGGTTGGCGCTCGATCCTGAAGTCGCACTACGGCGCCATCGCGCTGGGTGAATACGCCGCGATGAGCGCGGAAGCCCGCATGGCGCGGTTCGGCCGGGCGCCGGGCATGCGCAACATGGCGACCTTCGGGATGATGGACGAGAACCGTCACGCCCAGCTGCAGCTGTTCTTCCCGCACGAATATTGCCCGAAGGACCGCCAGTTCGACTGGGGCCACAAGGCCTATCACACCAACGAATGGGCGGCGATCGCCGCGCGTCACGCCTTCGACGACCTGTTCATGGCGCGCTCGGCGACCGAGATCGCGGTGATGCTGACCTTCGCCTTCGAGACCGGCTTCACCAACATGCAGTTCCTCGGGCTCGCGGCGGATGCAGCCGAGGCCGGCGACTACACCTTCGCCAGCCTGATCTCGTCGATCCAGACCGACGAGAGCCGTCACGCCCAGATCGGCGGCCCGGCGCTGCAGGTGCTCATCGCCAACGGTCGCAAGGACGAGGCGCAGAAGCTGGTCGACATCGCCATCGCCCGGGCCTGGCGGATCTTCTGCATCCTGACCGGCCCGTCGATGGACTACAACACGCCGCTCGAGCACCGGAAGCAGTCGTTCAAGGAATTCATGCTGGAGTGGATCGCCGGCCAGTTCGAGCGCGCGCTGATCGATCTCGGCCTCGATCTGCCCTGGTATTGGGACAAGATGATCGCCGAGTTCGACTACCAGCACCACGCCTATCAGATGGGCCTGTGGTTCTGGCGGCCGACGCTGTGGTGGAACCCGGCGGCCGGTGTCACCCCCGAATGTCGCGAGTGGCTCGAGGAGAAGTATCCCGGCTGGAACGCCACCTTCGGCAAGGCCTGGGACGTGATCATCGACAACCTCGTCCAGGGCCACCCCGAGCGCACCCTGCCGGAGACGCTGCCGATCGTCTGCAACATGAGCCAGATCCCGATCTGCGCCATCCCCGGCGACGGCTGGAACGTCAAGGACTGGCCGCTCGAGTACGAGGGCCGGCTCTATCACTTCAACTCCGAGATCGACCGTTGGGTGTTCGAGCAGGAGCCGGAGCGCTATCGCGGCCACATGACGGTGGTCGATCGCTTCCTCGCCGGTCACATTCTGCCGCCGGATCTCGCCGGCGCGCTCGCCTACATGAGCCTGCAGCCGGGCGAAATGGGCGACGACGCCCACGGCTACGCCTGGGTCGACGCCTATCGCGACATGCGCCGCGCCGCCGAGTGATCCGATCCGTGCGCCGATCCCGTGACGGCCGCTCCTCGGCGGCCGCCCGCCGGTCCGCGTCCTCGTCACACCGAACCTTCGAAGGAGCCGAAGATGGCCCTGTTTCCCGTGATCTCCAATTTCCAGCACGACTTCGTGCTGCTGCTGCTGCCCGTCGACACCGAAAACACCATGGACGAAGTCGCCGCCGCCGCCGCCCACCACTCGGTCGGCACCCGTGTGGCGCCGCAGCCCGACAAGATCGTCCGCGTCCGCCGCCAGGGGGCCGATGCCTTCTTCCCCCGCGACGCGCGGCTCGGCGAGACCGACGTGCGGCCGATGGAAACCCTCGAGTTCATCTTCTGCGACGCGTGAGGCCGCGATGACCTTCAAACCCGCCTGCACGCTCGACGACATCTGGGAAGGCGACATGACCGAGGTGGAGGTCGATGGTCGGCCGATCCTCCTGGTCTGGCCGGAGGGCGGCGAGATCCACGCCTTCCAGGGTGTCTGCCCGCACCAGGACATTCCCCTCGTCGAGGGCAAGTTCGACGGGCGCGTCGTGATGTGCCGCGCTCATCAATGGACCTTCGACGCGAAGACCGGCGAGGGCGTCAATCCCAAGGACTGCCGTCTGGCGAGCTACCCGGTGAAGGTCGAGGGCGAGACCGTCCTCGTCTCCACCGAAGGCGTCGCCGCCCTCTTCGCCCACACCTGAACGAAAACGAAAATCCGGAGGAACCCCATGTCCAGTCAGAAGGCCGCCGACGCCTACAAGAACAACCGGGTCGGACCGATCCTGCGCGCCGGCCCGCTCACCGCCGGCGTCGTCGAGGCGGCGGAGGAAGACAATCCCGGCAAGACCATCCGCGTCGACGACAAGGTCGCCTACGTGCGCATCGACACCGACGGCGAACTGATCCTGCGTCGCGCCACCCTCGAGCGTGCCCTCGGCCGGCCGTTCAAGATGTCGGAGTTCGAGGTCAATCTCGGCTCCTTCGCCGGCCGCATCGAGACGACGGACGAATACGTCCGCTTCTACTACGAAAAGACGCTCTGAACCGGGGGAAACGAAGATGAATCAGCCCGCGATCGCCCAGCCGCTGAAGACCTGGAGCCATCTCGCTCAACGCCGCCGCAAGCCGAGCGAATACGAGATCGTCTCCACCAATCTCCATTACACCACCGACCGGCCGGACGCGCCGTTCGAGCTCGATCCCGACTTCGGTCTGGCGACGTGGTTCAAGCAGAACCGCAACGCCTCGCCGCTGCGCCATGCCGACTGGAACGCCTTCCGCGATCCCGACGAGATGGTCTACCGGACCTACAACCTGATCCAGGACGGCCAGGAGAACTACGTCTTCGGCCTGCTCGACCAGTTTTCCGAGCGCGGCCACGACGCCATGCTCGATCTCGGCTGGGCGCGTCGGCTCGCCCGGCTCTACACCCCGGCGCGCTACCTCTTCCACACCCTGCAGATGGGCTCGGCCTATCTCTGTCAGATCGCCCCGGCCTCGACGATCTCCAACTGCGCCACCTACCAGACCGCCGACAGCCTGCGGTGGCTGACCCACACCGCATACCGTACCCGGGAACTCGCCAAGACCTTCGACGGCGTCGGTTTCGGCACCGGCGAACGGGCGCACTGGGAGACCGATCCGGCCTGGCAGGGCTTCCGCGCCTTGGTCGAAAAGGGGCTTTCCACCTACGACTGGGGCG
>JAAYVT010000763.1 GCA_012517025.1 Phyllobacteriaceae bacterium
AAAGTGATGCAGTCGACGCCCGAGCGGCACGCGCAGTACGAAAGCTGGAAAGAACGCACGATCGCATTTTTTCAAGACCGTTGGGGAGAGGCGCTGCTCAGTGTCGTCGAACATCTCGACGAGCCGTTCCCACATCTCCATCTCCTCGCCGTCCCGCCGCTCGATGCCGAGGGAGTTCTCACGGTCGAGACGATCTCTGCCCCTCATTGTGCCCAGGGGGAGAAGCGCCGCGCCGGCGGCGGACGGGCGGAGCAACGGAAGGCGTTCCGCGCCGCAGCCGTCGAGCTACAGGACACCTACTACATCACCGTCGGCGCTCCCTGCGGACTCGAGCGATTGGGTCCAAAACGTCAGAGACTGACCCGTCAGGAGGCGTTGGCACGCCGCAAGGTCAAGGAGGCTGAAGCTGTTGCTGCCGCGGCAAAGGAAGCCGAGTGGACCTACCGTCGACGTCGGAATCAGGACGACATGGACGCCTATCGGTCGCGTTGTGCCTCGGCGGCGGCGGACGCGATCAATGGGGCGTATGCAGAGATCGGCAGACGGGCTCAGGCGATGAAGGCGGAGGTCCGACGTCTCGCTGATGAGCGGGCATTTTACCTACAACAATTGCTCGACCTCGGCTGGACGCCACCAGACCGTTCCACCTCGCCCGGCATCTGAGCCGGATCGTTCCGGCGATCACGTCGTCGCCCAGAGTCAGGAGCGGGCTCCCGAACCTCACCCAGATAGAAGCCCAGTGTTCGAACTCCTGTGCGGCTCCCGAAATCTGGGAAACCGTCACATACAACCATGGATTAATAGTTTGTTAACCAATAATCACACATTGACCGGACTCTTCTGCTGAGAGCTGGTAGCGTCATTGTTGTCGAGCAATTGTTCGATTGATCGGACCACCGGTCGCCGTAGGCGACCGCCGCCGGGGCGGCAACCCCGACGACGGTCAGATCACGATCCAACCTGATACAGCAGGTGTCACATGACCGAGACCATCTTCGGCGCCTCGACGCGCCCCCGCAATCCCTCACCCTTCCTCTCCCTGTTCGAAGTGATGCCGCTGCCGATCCGGCTCGAGCCGGCGGCGCCGTCCGGCTGCTCGGTCGACGCCTCGTCGACCTGTCGCGCCGCCTGTCTCCGGCTGCGCCGCCGCCGGCGCTGACCCATCGACATCTCGAACGAACCGAGCCCGATCCGTCGCGCTCGGAGGGAGCTTCATCATGCCTGAATTCGCCTCTTCGCTCGTGTCACAGAACACGTTCGCCAACGCACCCCATCTCCTCACCGGCGCCGCCGTCGTCGTCCTCGACGATCCCCAGCCGATTGTGAAGACCGTCGGCGCCGACGCTCTCGGCACCTTCATTCGGCACGGCGGCGTCGATCGTCCCGGCGCCTACGTCGCATTCTGGAACTCACCCGCCGGAATCACGGCCTATGTCGGACAGTCCAGCGTGTCCGTCGCCTCGCGCCTGCGCGACCCCAAATTCCGCCTGTTCGCTCGTCCGGCGCGCGTCGTGACCGTGACGGACGACCAGGGATCGCTCTCGCCCGCTCAGGCGCGCGTCGTCGAACGAATCCTGCATTTGACGCTGTTGGCGAGTGGTGTCTCCATCCTCGGTGACATCCCCGCCGGCGCCGTCGTCACCGACACTGAATACGGAATGACGCGTCATTTCTGCGCCGGCGCAATCCGTCAGATGCTGGAGGCACACCTCGCCTTCGGATCTCTGCCCCCGCGGCTCGCGCTCGCCGGTCCGGTGACCGCGCCCGGCGTCGTCCTCGGCGCCGTTCCGCAGGGCAGAACCTTCTGCCTGAAGACCCGGTACGCCGAAGCCGATCTCGTCGAGACGCCGAATGCCTTCGTTCTCGTGCCGGGCTCGACGATCCGTGACCCTGGTTACGCGCCGGAGACACGGTCGATCGGCGTATTGCGGCAGGAGCTCGCCCACGCCGGCATCCTCATGCGCGAGGGTTCAGAGCGCCTGCTCGTGACCAAACCTCTCCGCCTCGCCACCGCCTCTGCGGTGACGCGGCTCGTCACCGGCGCGGCGGCGGGTGTTCCCGGACTCTGGAAGCCGATCGACGAGGACGGTCGATCCCTCCGCCGTGTCCCGAAGGTCATTCGGGCGACGCCGATCCTGCAGCAGATCACCTCGGCGACGAACGAGTCCGCCGACAGCGATGCCACCGCGCACGCCGACGGGCTCGGCCGCACGACGGGAGGTCTCACCAATGGCTGACACCAACGCTGTTTTGCGGCGGTTCATCGACGAGGACACGCCGGAGCCCAGCCCGAACCGTTCTGCCGCCTCCGCGCTCGACCGCCTCGCCGACGCGTGTGTCGCCGAAGCCCTCGGTCGACGAGATCGAGCACGGATTGCCTCGTCCGCCACCCTCGCCGTCGTCGTCGAAGTTCCCGCGAACACGTGGATCACACCGATTGCCGAAGCCGTCGAACGGATCGTACCGAAGGCGAAGGTCGTGCAGGCGACCCGGTCGTTCTCCAAGAGCGGATCGGGCATCGCCTTCGACGCAGAACGCGCGATCCAGTCGCTCGGTCGCGGACAGACGGTCGTCGCCGTCACGGCGGCGAGGGATCTGATGCCGGCGAGCTTTCTCGCCGCAATCGACGTCGAGGTGACGATCGGCGTGCCGGAGATCGCGTCGATCCGTCGCGTGATCCACGAAGTCTGCAGCGGATCTCCGCGCGGATTGAAGGTCGGAGACGTGGCGGGGCTCGGTCTGATCGAACTCGCCACGGCGATCCGCCCGGGGGCGGCGAAGGAGACGATCGAGCGGCTCAGACGGAGTTCCGCCAACACGACTCGCGTCACACTGACGTTCCCGAGCGCGCCCCTCGTCGTCGACCTGGTCGGATATGGCGACGCCAAGACCTGGGCGACCCAAGCCGTCCAGGACTTTGCCGAGATCCGCGCGGGAAAATACACTCGCCTGACCAGCGCTCTCCTCGCCGGTCCGCCGGGCACGGGCAAGACGTTGCTCGCGCAGTCGATCGCACGGTCCGCCGACGTCCGGCTCGTCGCGACGAGTGTCGCCGCCTGGTTCTCC
>JAAYVT010000065.1 GCA_012517025.1 Phyllobacteriaceae bacterium
AGGTTCTCGGCCACCGTCATGTGCGGGAACAGGTTCAGTTCCTGCGGCACGTAGGCGACGAGATCGAAGGCGGAGCGATCGACCAGGGCGTCGCGCCCGTCGATGTGGATGGAGCCCTCGTCGACCGCCATGATGCCGGTCAACGCCCGGATCAGGGTCGACTTGCCGGCGCCGTTCTCGCCGGCGAAGACGTGGACGGTGCCCTTCTCGATGGCGAGGTCGATGCGATCGAGCGCCACGACGCCGGGAAACGCCTTGCGGATGCCTTTGACTTCGAGGAAAGCCATCTCGCGCTTCCTCCGGTCGGAAAGAGAGAGGCGGGGGCGGTGGACCGGGAGGAGGTCGGTCGTCCGCCCCCGCGCGGGACCCCGAACCGACGGTGCGAGAGCGTCGCACCGTCGTCGACCTCGGGATCAGAGGTCCTTCTTGGTGATCACCGCGATGCCGGTGTCGATGTACTTCGGCGTCGGCTTGCCCATCGCCTTCTGCCAAGTGGCGATGACGGCCCAGTAGCCCTGCATCTCCGGCTTGGTCGAGGAGGAGCTGTCGACGGTGCCGTCCTTGATCAGGGCGAGCAGATCGGGAAGGTTGTCGAGGCCGACCTCGGTCACCTTGCCGACGAGGCCGGCTTCCTTGATCGCCTGGCCGATGCCGATCGGTCCGGCGGCGTCGCAGGCGACCCAGCCCTTGATGTTCGGATTGGCCTGCATGATCGCGGCCGCCTGTTTCTGAGCGGTCTCGATCGAGTCGTTGTCGATGCCGGTGGCGACGAGTTTGATGTCGGGATACTTGGCGAAGGTCTTCTTGTGGCATTCGGCGCGGATGGCGTGGTTCGGCGCCGTCGGCACGCCCATCATGATCGCCACTTCGCCCTTGCCGCCGATCAGCTTGACCAGCCGCTCGGAGGCGATGTTGGCCTGCTCGCAGAAGTCGTTGCCGATGCCGGTGAGTTCCATCCCTTCGGGCGGTACGGAATCGAACACGGTGACCGGGATCTTCTGAGCGACGGCGTCCTCGAGGACGGCGCGGTTGCCCTTGCCGTCCAGGAGATCGACGAAGATGCCGTCGGGGCGGGTGGCGATGGCGCGCGAGATGATGTCGTTCTGCTCGACGACGTCCGCCTTCTGCGGAGCGCGATATTCCACGACGACCTTGCGACCGGTGGTCTTGGTGAGCATGTCGGCGGCGGCCTTGGCGCCGTCGTTGACGAGGTCGAACCAGGGATGGACGACTTTCGGCACGAGGATGAAGCGCAGAGGTTTCTGCTGGTCCTGTGCGGAAGCGAGGCCGGGCAGCATCATGGCGGCCGCGCAGAGCGATGCGAGCAACAACTTCTTCATGAGACGGTCCCTCGAGTCTGTTCCTCTCCGGGCGGCGGCAACGCTCTCGGCGATGCGCGACGACGCGTCATGAGGTCGCGTTCGAGAGAGTCGATCGGTCCTCCGAGGCTCGGAGGCCGCTTTGGTCTTTCCCCGCTTCTACGGGGATGGCCGATCTCTCTCGCCGGCAGACACGAAGATACATATGTATTTTGAGATTTGCAAATGAAAATTCAAGGGTGCGGCGCGATGTACCGCCGCCTTCGTCGGGGTCAGCCGCGCAGCAACCCCTCCGCGACGGCTTCGTCGGTGACGAGGTGATTGATGTGCTCGGCCCGCAGAATGGCGCGGATGATCGGCAACTTGTAGGTGTCCCCGGAGGCGAGGATCGTCGTCCTGACCGAATCGAGATCCGAGGGATGCAGGGCCATCACCCGGGAATTGAGCGGGTGATCGATCACCCGCCCGTCGGCGTCGAGGAAGGTGCCGACCAGTTCGCCGACGGCGCCGCGCGCCTTGAGTTCGTCGATCTCCTGTTGCGACAACGGCACCGCCGAAAACAGCTGCGAGCGCCCGGAGAGGTCGCCACAGGACACCAGGATCACGTCGGCGTGCCGCGCTTCGTCGAGCACCGAGGCGAGCGGCGGGTGCGCGAGCAGGCTCGTGTAGCTCTCGTCGTCGGGATAATAGAGGAGCGAGGGGATGTAGTGGCATTCGGTGCCGAGCACTCGGGCCAGCTCGTTCGCCACCTCGAAGGTGTTGTTGCCGGATCCGCGCGTCAGGCCGCCCATGATCGAGACCACCCGAGTACGCGAAAACCGTCGTGGCATCAGGCGTCTGACCGCGGTGCCGAGGGTTTTGCCCCAACCCACGCCGACGATCTGCCCGTCGCGCAGAACGCCTTCGAGCAGATTGCCCGCCGCTTCGCCGATGACGCGCTTCTGTTCTTCCTCGTCGCGCACGGTCGGAACCACCACGACCTCGGCGAGACCGAAGCGAGCCTTCAGACCTTCCTCGAGGGCGACGCAGGAGGCGAGCGGCATGCGGATCTCGATCTGCACCGCCCCTTCGGCGCGCGCCTGACCGATGATCTTGTTGACCTTCAGACGGGTCAGCCCGAGGCGGTCGGCGATCTCTTGTTGGGTGAGGTTGCCGATGTAGTAGTACCAAGCCACCCGGGCGTTGAGGTGCTGGGTGTCCCGGTCTCCCGAGAATCCATCCGGCCCGTCGCTCACCATTCACCCCACTCCGTCGTCCGTTCGTGTTGCGTCGTCGCCTCGGGGCGACGGTCGCCGCGATCCTACTCCAGGTTGGTATGACGCGCACGCATCTGTGCCGGCGTGATTCCGAGACGATCGCGCACGGCGAGCACCAGAGCTTCGAAGACGACGAATTCGGCCCCTTCGAACAGCGATCCCATCGGCAGCACGCTCGGGCGGCCGCCGCGATCGTCGGCCATGGTCTGCGCCGGGATGGGCAGCACCGCATCGGCGGCGCGGGCCGCGCTTCCCCCCGGTTGCGCGGTCACCACCAGGGTGCGCGCGCCGCCGGCGCGGGCGACCCCCATCAGCGCCTCGACGGTGGAAAATCCACCCGGTCCAGCCGACACGATCAGGAGGTCGCCCGCTCCGATCGGCGGCGTCGTCATGTCTCCGACCATCGCGACGGCGAGCCCCAGATGATGGAGTCGCATGCACAGGCCCTTGATCTGCAAACCTTCTCTTCCGACGCCATGGAGTGCGATGCGTTTCGCTGCGACGATCTCGGCCACGGCCGCGGCCAGAGCGGTCTCCTCCAAGGCCACACATACGCCCCGAAGCTCGTCGAGCGCCGCCAGACATGCCGATTTCATGGGATCACCTGTTCTCCGAGCGTTTCACACGCGTGTGAAGGCGCCTCTCGGCGTGGCCGCACGAACCCGATGACGAAATATACATCTGTAATACGTGAAAGGCAACTATATGGACAAGAGGCCGCATGGGTGACCTCTCCGGCCCGGCTTCGTCTCCGACGCGGATTCCGATCGGTTCACATCGGATCCGGCGCCGGCCGGAAAACGACCACCCCGGAGGGTGGCCTGATTGAAGCGGGATCAACCCGAGCGGTCGACTCCGGTTCGAGTCGCCGGATCTGGTTCGCGGGATCGTCGCCCCTCGGCATCGAAATGCCGCGCTCTCGATGTCGAGATCCTGCACCGCGAAGATCGGTCGGTTTTCGGCGACGGCTGGCCGAGCGGCCGCCGGCGCGGGCCTTCGCCCCCGGAGGGGAATGGTGAATGTGAGCCGGCCGCGTGTGTCGTTGCCGCCATGGTTTTTCTGGTGGACGTCGGTCGACTCGAACTCTCGCCCAGTCGGCGAACTTCATTGCAACCAGTTGCAACGGCGAGTCTTCGACGGACCGGCTCATGTCGATCCTGTCGCCGTGCACCTCTTCTGCGCGTGCGTCCCACGCGTCGTCGGAGACGGGAACCTCGGCGGCTTCGCTCTCCGACCGGAAGAGGAAGGTTCGGGCGAGATGATGCAACTCGCTCTCCGAGAGGCGGGTGACGGGCGCTGTTCACAGGCAGGCTTCCGCCTCCGCGAACAAGCGGTCGGCCTCCATCCTCTCTATACGCGCGAGGCGGGTCGCTTCGGCAAGCGACACGTCGCCGAGCGATTTGACGATCTCGCCTTTGCCGATCGTCTTTCGGTACTTGTCGGGGAGACGAACGCGGAACTGCCGGACGCCGCCGCGCCTGGAAAATCCGGGTACCTTGGACATCTGCTCGTCGCCTCGTGTAGCGCCGTTGTGCAGCAGAGCCGATTTGTACCCTCTAATTTTCTGATTTTCCCAGCCACTTCGACAGAGTGCTGGGGTTCTGGCGGTGGGCGCAGACGAGGGCGAACCGGTCTCGGAATTCCCTGCTTTCAGGGAACTTGCAGGGAATACCTGCCGATTCCATCACATGAGGGACGAATCGGCCATAAAACATTTCTTATTAATGGGATAACGAGCGACTGCCCTGTCACCCGAACAGGGGAAGCTCCCCGAGGGTTCAGGGACGCGACGCGTGTTGGCCAATCCGAGCAGGGAAGAGGTGAGATCGACCGGCACGATGTCGTCGAGGGCGCCACTGAAACGGTGACTCGGCTCGGCGCCCGATCGCCGTTCAGGTCGGAACACCATCGACGAATACCTCTCATCGATGGTGGTCGAACCAAGATGAGACCA
This sequence comes from Phyllobacteriaceae bacterium, assembly GCA_012517025.1. Lineage (GTDB taxonomy): Bacteria > Pseudomonadota > Alphaproteobacteria > Rhizobiales > Ancalomicrobiaceae > Pinisolibacter. Next base: position 4,530 of record JAAYVT010000065.1, read on the forward strand.
AGTTCTTTGACGGGCCTGCGAGGCGCACGCAGACTTCCAGAACCGTCGGCAGGTCGGAGGCGCCATGATCGTCACCGTCGAGATCGGCGAAGCCGAGACCCGCTTCTCCGAATTGCTCGTCCGGGTCGAGGTCGGCGAAACGGTCGTCATCCAGCGTGGCGACGACGCCATCGCCGGGATCATCCCACCCGCGCCCAAGCCCGACGGCGCTGCTGCGACGCCGACTTGCGGCGTTGCGCGCCGAGGCGCGCGCCGTCACCACCGAGGAGAGCCTCGCGTGGCGCGACGAGGGCCGGAAGCATCCGTGGACTTCGTCGTCGACATTTTGCTCGCCGCCGCCTGGATCCTCCCCGACGAAGCGTCGCGCGAGGGCGATCGACTGCTCGACGGTCTTCAGGGTTCGGGCGTCGCCACTGTTCCGTCGCTGTTCTGGTACGAGGCGCGCAGTCTTCTGATCCCGTCGCGGCGGCTCTCCACATGGCCATGGTGCGACGCCTGCCGATCGTCGACGAGAGGGTCGGTGACGCGGGCGGGTCTTCGATCTCGCCCGCAGCCGTAATCTGTCGGCCTGCGACGTCGCCCATCTGGCGCTTACCCTCGCCGAACGGTGCCGCTCGCGATCCTCGATCGCCGGCTCGCCGATGCGGCTCGGGCGGACCAAGACGAGTTCGGCCGACGACGATCGCCTTTTTCGGTGTTCGGTCGAATGCGGGTTTCTCCTCACCCCGAAATTCCAGGGAGAGACGATTCAGAAAAGACGAGGATGATGTAGAGGATCACGTCCCTTTCGTGGACCGTTTGTCCCGACATGGTCTCGATGCGCCGTCGAGCGTGCGTCCGTCGCCTCCGGGAGACGTCTCGGACGAGGCGACGAAATGCGGAGTGCGATCGATGAAACGGGTCGTCGTTTCGCTGGTGCTCGGGCTGGTTTCGCCGGCGGTGGCGGAAGAGATGGCGGGGGCGGCGTCGGTCGCGCCCGCCGCGATTACGGATCTGCGGCCCTACGGCGTGCCGGAGGGTGAGACGTGGCCCTGGCATTTCCCTCCGATCGATCCCACAGAGCCGCCGCTGCCGGAGGGCATGCCGTCGCTCTGGCTGACCTATCACCTCGCCAGTCTGATCGCGACCGACGACGATGCGTGGGACGGCCAGAAATGGAAGCCGCAGGCGTGGTGCATGCGTTGGGACGACGGTTGCACGGTGTGCGAGCGATCGAAGGTCGGCGGGGCCGCCGTCTGCCGGAACAACCGGCAGAATCCGCACCCGGAGCAGGGCTGCAAGCCGGCGCTGCGCCACCCCTATTGCACCAGCATGAACCTGCGGGCCTTCGAACGAGCCTGTCGCGGTAGGTATATGGCGACCTACGGTCAGACCGACCGCGCTATGCCGCGCCCAATTCCGTGGATTGCCCAATTTGGTATCAGAAGCTTTGCTTTATCGACCTATCGCGAAAATTTTGGATACAAAGAGCATTGTCTCGAGAAAGCTCTAAACGATGATGTTCAAATAATTAAATTTTACGCCGGTCAGGATCTTAGAAAATTGTCCGACGAAGCATTGAGGAGATTCTTATCTGGGGGGTATATCTCGACTGTCGTTGTGAAATATGCCGCTCAAAGATATTTGATCAATCGACTGGAAGCAAAGCGCTATTTCATCTGTCGAAAATAGTTGACCCGGAAGAACCAAAATGGCTCGTTATCAAGCCATCGCCCATTCGTCCTTCTCGGGAGTCGCCGCGGGCGCGCGGTGGAGGCCCAGGCCGCGTAGATGGGCGCGCAACTCGTGATGTGCTCCCCGTTTTCCTGCCGGTCATGAATTTGGTCCGGCGGTGATCGTCGAACGGGGTCGATCGATCCGCTCGACTACGGGCTTGTCGAAGCGCCCCCTTACGCGAGAAATTGGGGTCGATGCCGGTCCCGCATTCGATGCGCCCGACGATCGGTCGAACGATCGCGAGCGGCGTTCGAACTCCACGCCGACAAGCGTAGGGTGAGAGTCGGGCAGTGTCGTGGGAGCACCGCGATGCGGATCCAACGCCTCGACGTCGCGGAGGCCCTGCGCGGCGTCGGCTCTTCGGCGACGGGGCTGTCCTCGGCGGAAGCCGCGGCCCGGCTCGCCGCGCATGGCCCCAACCGCATCGAGAAGGCGGCGCGGCGGCCCTGGCCGATACGGCTGGCCGGCGAGTTCGTCGGCCTCTTCTCGATCATTCTGTGGATCGCGGCGGGGCTAGCCGCCGTCGCGGAAGGGTTCGATCCCGGCCACGGCATGGCGCGGGTGGCGATCGCCGTCGTCCTGGTGATCCTGGTCAGCGGCCTGTTCTCGTTCTGGCAGGAACATGGCGCCGAACGGGCGCTCGAAGCCCTGCAGCGGCTGTTGCCGCGCCGGGCACGGGTGTTGCGCGACGGCGAACTCGTCGAGGTGCCGGTCGAAACCCTGGTGGTCGGCGACGTGATCGACGTCGAGCAGGGCGACGACGTGCCGGCGGACTGTCGGGTGCTCGAGGCGGTGCGGCTCAGGATCGACACCTCGGTCGTCACCGGCGAGTCCGCATCGCGGCCGGTGGACGCGAACGTCTCGACCGCGGACGACCCGCCCCGGGCGACCAACCTGCTGCTCGCCGGCATGTCGGTGGTGTCGGGACGCGGACGGGCGGTGATCTTCGCGATCGGCGCGGAGACGGAGTTCGGGCGCATCGCCCGACTGACGCAGGGCGCCGGCGCGGCGACGTCGCCGCTGCGCGACCAGCTCGCGAGCCTCAGCCGCACGATCGGCGCGGCTGCGGTGGCGGTCGGGGCGCTGTTCTTCGCGCTCGGCGCGGCGATCGGCGTGCCGATCTGGCAGGACCTGATCTTCTCCATCGGCCTGATCGTCGCGATGGTGCCGGAGGGACTGCTGCCCACCCTGACGTTGGCCCTCGTCCTCTCGGCCAAGCGATTGGCGGCGCGCGGCGTCCTCATCCGCGATCTGACCTCGATCGAGACCCTGGGCTTCGCCACCGTCGTGTGCACCGACAAGACCGGGACCCTGACCGAGAACCGGATGCGGGCGCGGTCGGTGCTCGTCGGCGACGCGCTCGTCGCGCTCGACGACCTCGTCGCGACGCCGGATCTCTGTCGCCGCCACGACGGACTGTTCCGGACCGCCCTTCTCTGCCACGACGTCGAGATCCTGATGCGCGACGGCGAGCCGACCTTCTCCGGCGATCCGACCGAGATCGCCCTCGTCGAGATGGCCCGCGCCGTCGTCGGCCCACCCGACGGCGCAGCCGTCCTCGACGAACTGCCGTTCGACAGCGAGCGCAAGCGTCAGTCGGTGATCGTCGCCGAAAGCGACGGCCGGCTGCTCCTCTGCAAGGGCGCGCTCGAGGGGCTCCTCGACCGCTGCGTCGCGCACCGTTCGGACGACGGCGTCGAGCCGCTCGACGAGGGTGGACGCGCCCGGATCCGGCGAACCGAGGCCGAGATGGCGACGAGCGGACTGCGCGTCCTCGCCTTCGCCACCCGGCGCCTGCCGCCGGACGTCCCCGAGGCCGAATACGAGACCGACCTCACCTTCGAGGGACTGGTCGGCCTCGAGGATCCGCCGCGCGCCGAGGTTCCCGCCGCCGTCGCCCGTTGCCGCACCGCCGGCATCCGCGTGATCATGATCACCGGCGACCATCCGCTCACCGCCGTCGCGGTGGCGCGGCGGATCGGCCTCGTCTCGGGGGCCGAACCACGGGTGATCACCGGCGAAGAGCTGCGGCGGATCGGCGACGTCGCCCTCTCGGCGATCCTGCGGGAGGAGACGCCGATCTTCGCCCGGATGGTGCCGGAGCAGAAGATGCGCATCGTCGAGCGTCTGACGGCGGACGGCCACGTCGTCGCGGTGACCGGCGACGGCGTCAACGACGCCCCCGCCCTGAAGGCGGCGGCGATCGGCGTCGCGATGGGGCGGGTCGGCACCGACGTCGCCAAGGAGGCGGCCGACATGGTGCTGATCGACGACGACTTCGCCTCGATCGTCGCCGCCGTCGAGGAAGGACGCGCCGTCTTCCGCAACATCCGGCGCGTCCTGACCTACGTGCTGGTGCACAACGTCGCCCAGCTGGTGCCCTATCTCGCCTTCGCGCTCTTCGCCGTGCCGCTGCCGATCACGCCGATCCAGATCCTCTACGTCGACATGGGCACCGACAGCCTGACCGCGCTCGGTCTCGGCACCGAGGCGGCGCGAGCGGACGGCATGCGCTTGCCGCCGCATCCGCGTGGGGCCCGGCTCTTGTCTCGGGAGGTGGCGCTGCGCGCCTATGCCTTTCTCGGACCGATCGAGGCCGTGGCGGCGCTGACCGCCTTCTTCTTCGTGCTCCTCGGCGGCGGCTGGTCCTGGGGGGCGGCGATCGCCGAGACCGATCCGCTCTACCGCCAGGCGACGACGGCCTGCCTCGCCGCCATCGTCGTCCTGCAGATCGTCAACGTCTTCTCCTGCCGCAGCGCCGTCCATTCCGCCTTCACGCGCGCCGCCTTCGCCAACCCGCTGATCCTCGCCGGTGTCGCCTTGGAGGTCGCTCTGCTGGTGGTCGCGGTGGCGACGCCGCTCGGGCACGAACTGCTGGGAACCGAGAACCTTCCGGTCGCGGCGTGGGTGTCGCTCGTTCCCTTCGCGATGGCGACGATCGCCGCCGAGGAAGTCCGCAAGGCGATCGTCCGGCGTCGGCTGTGACGTCGAACCGCCGGCTCGGCGTGAGGCTCGACGGCCACCCGGTTCGCAGAGGCGACCCGCGCCGACCGACGACGTCCCTGGTCCGAACGAACGGCGAAGTGGACGCGATTTCCGTCGTCGACGTGCGAGTTCGAACAGTCGCCGGATCGGTTTGCGTGTAGAAAGCGGCCACCGTCGTTCGAGGTGCGTGCGGAGACCGTCGGCTCATCGGCTTCCCTCGCCGCGAGACCGAGGGCGCGCGCGTGCGGACCGGACGCCTTCGGGATCGGAGCGATCGACCAGGCTCCGACGGCTCTTCGCCGATGCGGGTGCTCGGCCATCTGTGCTCGGTCGCCCCCTTTGCTCTCTCGAACGGCGCCCGAGAACGGCGAACACAAGGGAGATGCCCGATGAAGATCGACAAGGCTGATCTCATGTCGGCCTACACCAAGATGAAGACCATCCGCGAATTCGAGGAGCGGGTCCACACGGAGTTCGCCGCCGGCGGAATTCCGGGGTTCGTTCATCTCTACGCGGGTGAGGAGCCCTCCGCCGTCGCCGTCTGCATGCAGCTCGACGGCGTCGACTACATCACCAGCACGCA
>JAAYVT010000066.1 GCA_012517025.1 Phyllobacteriaceae bacterium
CCGCGCGGACCGCGCGGACCGAAGCCCTCGGCGCGCGGCGCCTTCGCCGGCGCACCGGCCTCGGAGCGATCGCGGAAGACGCGGGGGCGGTCGCCCTGCGGCCGTCCCTCCGATCCTTCGCCGCGACGGTCGCGGTCGCCGTCGGGGCGCGACTTGCCGAAGCGGTTGCGCGGCGGCCGCGGACCGTCACCGGTCGGACGGCCCCGGAAGCCGCCGTCGCGGCGACCTTCACCGCGATCGGCCGGTCCCTCCCCCGCTTCGAAGCGACGGCCGCGGACGGGCCGATCCTTCGGCGACGAACCGACGCCGGCGGGGCGCTCGCGCCGTTCGCGCGGCGGGCGCGGCGCGAAGTCGCCGTCACGAGAGCGATCGCGGTAGCCTTCGGAGCGTCCACCGGCGAAGCGATCGCCGAAGCCCTCGTCGCGTCCTCTGCGCGGACGTTCGCCGCGATCCTCGCCGCGATCGCGCGACCGTTTCTCGCCGGTGCCGACGAACTCCATCTTGGTGCGCGGCGGACGGCGACCGTCGCGACCGCCGCCGGCGGTCTCGCCGGCCGGGGCGAAGTCGCGGATGCGGCGCTTCTTGCCCTCGTCCTCGCCGCCGTCGCCGGCCATGTGGTGGATGATCGGGGCCTCGAAGTCGGCGCCGGCCTCGGCGACCAGACGCGGGCCCAGCTGATCGCGCAGGATCCGGCCGCGGATCTCGCGGATCTCACCCTCGTCGAGGTCGGCGAGCTGGAACGGACCGAAGGAGACGCGGATGAGACGGTTGACGGTGAGGCCGAGCGAGGCGAGCACGCGCTTGACCTCGCGGTTCTTGCCCTCGCGCAGGCCGAGCACCAGCCACAGGTTGGAGCCCTGGACGCGCTCGATCTCGGCCTCGATCGGACCGTAGTCGACGCCGTCGAGGGAGATGCCCTCGCGCAGCTCCTTGAGCGCGCTCTCTTCGACCCGGCCGAAGGCGCGGACGCGATAGCGGCGCAGCCAGCCGGTCGAAGGCAGTTCCAACACCCGGGCGACGCCGCCGTCGTTGGTGAGCAGCAGCAGGCCCTCGGTGTTGATGTCGAGGCGGCCGACGGTGACGACCCGCGGCATGTCCTCCGGCAACACCGAGAACACCGTCGGGCGCCCCTCGGGATCCTGGTTGGTGGTGACGAGGCCGCGCGGCTTGTGGAACAGCCACAGCCGGGTGCGCTCCTTCATCGGCAGAGCGACGCCGTCGACGGTGACGCGATCGCTCGGCGTCACCGTGAAGGCGGGGCTCGACAGCACGGTGCCGTTGACGGCGACGCGGCCGGCGTTCACCCATTCCTCGGCCTCGCGGCGCGAGCACAGGCCGGCGCGGGCGAGCACTTTGGCGATGCGTTCGGCGTCGTCGGCGCCCTTCGCGCTGGCCTGCGGCGCGGACTTCTGATCTGGTGTCTCGGTCATGGCGCCTTACTAGACGAAAGCGCCGAGACATGTAAGCGGTGGGCGGGCGAATCTGCGAAGAAAGCGGCGTCCCGCCGCGACACGCCACGGGAGCCGATCGTGAACCCGCCGAGCTTCGTCACCTTCATGCCGCTCGCCCTCGCCGAGGCACGCGCGGCGGCGGCCGCCGGGGAGGTGCCGGTCGGGGCGGTGATCGTCAAGGACGGCGCGGTGGTGGCGACCGGGCGCAACCGCACGATCGAGAAGTCCGATCCGACCGCGCACGCCGAGATCGAGGCGATCCGCGCCGCCGGGGCCCGGCTCGGCTCGGACCGGCTGATCGACTGCGACCTGTGGGTGACGCTGGAGCCTTGCCCGATGTGCGCCGGCGCGATCTCCTTCGCCCGGCTGCGGCGCCTCTATTACGGCGCCGGCGACCCGAAGGGCGGTGCCGTGGAGAACGGTGTACGCTTCTTCGCGTCGCCGACCTGCCACCACACACCCGAAGTCTATTCGGGCCTGTCGCAACGACAGGCGTCCGAAATCTTGCGCGACTTCTTCCGCGATCGCAGATGACCGCGCCGCGACGACCTCGCCGACCGAGGTTCGTCGGGGGATCCACGTCGCGACGACGCTCGGGTCACGCCCCCACGACGCGACGCGGGGTGGGGAACGCTTTCTTAAGCCGCACGTGGCAGGGTCGTCGCCGAGAGACGAGATGCGACAGCGAGGAGTTCCGATGCCGTCTCACCGGATTCGGCACGGCGCGGCGAACCTGCGCCGGCGGCTCGAGGCGTTCCCCGCCGCGCACGGCGGCAACATCGCCATGATGACGGCCCTGCTGATCATCCCGCTGGTCCTGGTCGTCGGGCTCGGCGTCGACTACGCCCGTCTGGTGAAGGCGCGGGTGGCGATGCAGGAGGCGGTCGACGGGGCGACGTTGATGGGCGCCGGCGCGATCACGTCGAAGAGCGACGGCGAGATCGTCGCGGCGGTCAAGGCCTACGCGGCCAAGGCCTACGGCGTCGATTTCGGCTCGCTCACCGTCTCCGACGTGGCGATCGACCGATCGAACCGCAAGGTGACGACCACCGCGACGCTGTCGATGGCGACCAATTTCGGCGGTCTCGTCGGGTTGAGCAGCCTGTCGGCCTCGTCGACGTCGGTGGCGGTGGCGCCGAACCGACCCTACACCAACGTCTACCTGCTGCTCGACAACTCCGCCTCGATGGGGCTGGCCGCCACCACCGCCGGGCAGACGACGATGAAGACCTACGCCTCGTGCGTCTTCGCCTGCCACACGGCGGAAGGCGGGCCGTTCAAGATCGGCGGCGTGACCTACACCAACACCTTCGACGTCGCCACCGCGCTCGGCGTCACCCTTCGCCGCGACGTGATGAACTCCGCCGCCAAGAAGGTGATCGCGATGATCGATCAGGTCGATCCCAACCACGAGCGGATCAAGGTCGGGGTCTACTACTTCAACCAGGACGTCACCAAGGCGCAGGACCTGACCTACGACACCAGCAAGGCGACGGCGGCGCTGTCGGGCACCTATTCGCAGCTGGGGGTCGACGGCACCTATTTCGACACGTCGCTGAAGACGATGAAGTCGATCGTCGGGGTGGCCGGCGACGGCTCGACGGCGTCCTCGCCGACGAAGCTGGTGCTGATGGTGACGGACGGCATCCAGTCCTATCGCTCGTGGGTGTTGAGCGGGTCGAGCACTTGGCCGAAGGTGGTGCCGAACAAGCCGAACAACTGCACCCCGATCCGGGCGAACGGCGCCACCGTCGGCGTGCTCTACACCGAATATCTGCCGATCAACGGCGATTGGGGCTACGACGCGACGGTCGGCAGCACGATGCCGTCGAGCTGGGGCACGCTCGATGCCGGGGTGTCGTCGTCGATCACGCGGCGCGACTATCTGCCTTACGCCCTGACCGACTGTGCCTCCTCGGGCTACTTCATGTCGGCGAATTCGACGACCGAGATCGAGACCGGCCTGACCTCGCTGTTCGACAAATGGATCGAGCACCTGCGCCTGGCCAAGTGAGGTCGGACGCGCGAGGTCGACGCCCCGCCCTCACCACGCCTCGAGCAGGCGGCCGAGGCGGCGCTTGACCTCGTCCTTGGTCGGCTCGGCGGCGGCGAGCACCTTCTCGGCGGCGAGGAAGTCGAGCATGCGCACGCCGTTGACCGGCGGGCGGATCAGGAGATCGGGGCGGCGCGCCTCGAACTTGTAGGCGGCGATCTGCTGCTGCATCAGCTGGCTCGCCCCGAACACCGCCTCGAAGGCGCCCGGCGCCACCTTGCCGTCGGCCGGCTCGGGGAAGGAGACGACGTCCACCGCCACCACGACGTCGACCTCGACCGGCAGCGCGTCGACGGGGATCGGGTTCATCACGCCGCCGTCCATCAGCACCCGGCCGTCGATCACCACCGGCTTGAAGAGGGTCGGCAGGGCGATCGAGGCGGCGACGGCGCGCCGCAGCGGACCGCGGGTCAGCACCGCCTCGCGGCCGCCCCAGAAATCGGTCGCCACCACCGCGAGCGGGATGGCGCAGTCGGCGAAGGTGGCGGGAAAAGCGTCGCCGACGAAGATCTCCAGGATGCGCTCCGGCGAGAGCTGACCGAACCCGACCGAGCCGGTCAGGAGATCGCCGAGCTTCTTCGGCCGCAGCGTCCACAGCTTGGCGAGCGCGGCGGTGCGGTTGGCGAAGCTCTCCAGGGTGCGGGCGCGCAGCTCGGCGCCGCTCAGACCACCGGCGCGGGCGGCGCCGTAGATGGCGCCGATCGAGGTGCCGGCGATGGCGGTCGGGGTCACCCCCATCTCGTCGAGCGCCTCCAGCACCGCGACGTGGGCGATGCCGCGCGCGCCGCCGCCGCCGAGCACCACACCGATCCGGGGAACCGTCTTGACGTTCTGCATGATCCGACCTCTCGTCCCTCAGATGGGGACGACCACCGCGCGCCGAAAGGTCAGGCGGCCAGCAGAAAGGGCAGAAGCGCCGACGTCGTCACCTCCGGCGCCTCCTCTGGCAGGAAGTGACCGGCGGGAATCTCCTCGCCGGAGAGAAGCGACCGCTTGGCCATGAACGGCGCCCAGGCATCGAGCGGCGACAGGCCGGTCTGCGCCGGAAAGCCGCTGCCGCCCCAGATCACCTTGGTCGGCACCGTGATGCGGCGGCCGCTCTCGAGATCCGCCTCGTCGGCGGCACGGTCGAGGGTGGCCCCGGCGCGATAGTCCTCGCAGCAGGCGGAGAGCCGTTCCGGCACGGTGAAGAAGGCGTGGTAATGGGCGAGCGCCTTGCCGCCGAAGGGCTTCAGGTCCTTCGCGCGGGTCCAGGCGGCGAGTGTCTGGTTCAGCCAACCGTCGACGTCGGCGCCGATGCGCGTCTCCGGCTCCGGGGCCGGAGCGGCGAGCCATTTCCAATGGGGCGCGAGGTCGATGCCCTTCTCCATCGTCTGCCACATCACGAGCGTCGGGACGATGTCGATCAGAGCGAGGCGAGAGACCGTCTCGGGATGATCGAGGGCGAGGCGATAAGCGACGCGGGCGCCGCGATCGTGGCCGACCACGGCGAACCGCGGGTGATCGAACTCGTCCATCAACGCGACCACGTCGGCGGCCATGCGACGCTTCGACATCTGGGCGTGATCGGGCTCGACCGGGGCGACCGACGACCAGCCGTAGCCACGCAGATCGGGCACGATCACCCGGAAATACGCGGCGAGCGCCGGGGCGATCTTGGCCCACATCACGTGGGTCTCGGGGAAGCCGTGCAGCAGGATGAGCGGCGGCGCGTTCTCGTCGCCGCCGACGCGGCAGAACAGCTTGACCTCACCGACGTCTATGGTCTTCGCGTCGAAACCGGGAAAGAGATCGGCGAGTTCCATGGGGCGCGCCTCCGGGGACGAGATGGGCGAGCGTAGCGCCTCCGGACGGCGAAGGCGACGGGCTCTTCGTCTACGCGCCGGCGCGCCGGCGGTTCCCTCACTTCGCGGTCTCGCGCGCCACCGCCCGCCAACCGATGTCGCGGCGGCAGAAGCCTTGCGGCCAGTCGATCGCGTCGACGGCGGCATAGGCGCGGGCCTGCGCCTCGGCCACCGTCGCGCCCCGCGCGGTGACGTTGAGGACGCGGCCGCCGTTGGCCAGGATGCGATCGCCGTCGGCCTTGGTGCCGGCGTGATGGACGAAGACGCCCGGAAGGGCCTCGGCCTTCGCGAGGTCGCGGATTTCCGTCCCCTTCTCGACCGCGCCGGGATATCCCTTCGCCGCCATCACCACGGTCAGCGCGGCGTCGGGGGAGAGCGTCACGGTCTTCTCGGCGAGCGTGCCCTCGGCGGTGGCGACGAGCAGATCGAGCAGGTCGCTCTCCAGACGCTCGAGCATCACCTGGGTCTCGGGGTCGCCGAAGCGGGTGTTGTATTCGATCAGCTGCGGGCCCTTCGGGCCGATCATCAGGCCGGCGAAGAACACGCCGGTGAAGGGGCAGCCTTCGGCGTTCATCGCGGCGACGGTCGGGCGGATGATCTCGGCCATGACGCGCTCGGACATTTCCGGCGTCATGATCGGGGCGGGCGAATAGGCGCCCATGCCGCCGGTGTTGGGGCCGGTGTCGCCGTCGCCGACCCGCTTGTGGTCCTGCGCCGAGGCGAAGGCGAGCGCGGTCGCGCCGTCGCACAGCGCGAAGAAGCTCGCCTCCTCGCCCTCGAGGAACTCCTCGATCACCACCTCCGCTCCGGCCGCGCCGAAGGCGCCGGCGAAACAATCGGCGAGCGCGGCTTCCGCCTCCTCCATCGTCATGGCGACGGTGACGCCCTTGCCGGCGGCGAGCCCGTCGGCCTTGACCACGATCGGGGCGCCGACCTTCGCCAGATAGGCGCGCGCCGAGGCGAGATCGCCGAAGCGCCCGTAGGCGGCGGTGGGGATGTCGTATTTGGCGCAAATGTCCTTGGTGAAGCCCTTCGAGCCCTCCAGCCGGGCGGCGAGCTTCGTCGGACCGAAGGCCTTGATGCCGGCCGCCGCGAGATCGTCGACGATGCCGGCGACCAGCGGCACTTCCGGGCCGACCACCACGAAGTCGATGCCCATCAGCCGGCAGAAGGCGACGACGGCGGCGTGATCGGCGGTGTCGAGCACCACGCACTCGGCCACACGGGCGACGCCGGGGTTGCCGGGGGCGGCGAAGAGTTCGGTCAGGCGGGGCGAGCGGGCGAGCGCATGGGCGAGCGCGTCCTCGCGGCCACCCGAACCGATCAGCAGAACCTTCATCGCACCCTCCTTCGCATCGCCGGTCACGGCGGATCTAGCAGCCGGGGCGGCGAGCGTCCACCGTCGTCGCGCTTGACGCGGCCGGCATTTCGGCTCACCTCCGGGACACGTCCCTCGGAGAACCGTCATGACCGATCCGGCATCCGTCCCGCCCTCCTCCGGCGTCGTCGCCGACGCGGTGAAAGGACATTGGGCCGACACGCTGCTGCCGGCGGCCTTGCGTCCCTACGCCCGGCTGGCGCGGTGGGAGCGGCCGATCGGCTGGTGGCTGCTGTTGTGGCCGTGCTGGTGGTCGGCGGCGCTGGCGGCCGATCACGCTGGGCGGGCGTGGCCGAACCCGTGGCACCTCGTGCTGTTCCTGATCGGCGCGGTGGCGATGCGCGGGGCCGGCTGCACCTGGAACGATCTGGTCGATCGCGAGATCGACGGCAAGGTCGCCCGCACCCGGTCGCGACCGATCCCGTCGGGACAGGTGAGCGTCGCGCAGGCGCGGGTCTTCCTGGCGGCGCAGGCGCTGGTCGGCCTCGTCGTGCTGTTGCAGTTCGATCGCTTCACCGTGCTGCTCGGCTTCGCCTCGCTCGGAGTGGTGGCGATCTATCCGTTCATGAAACGCGTCACCGACTGGCCGCAGGCCTTCCTCGGCCTCGCCTTCTCGTGGGGCGCGCTGATGGGTTGGGCGGCGGCGCTCGGCCGGCTCGACCTCGCCCCGGTGGCGCTCTATCTCGGCGCGATCGCCTGGACCATCGGCTACGACACCATCTACGCCCACCAGGACAAGGAGGACGACGCCATCGTCGGCGTGCGCTCCACCGCCCGGCTGTTCGGCGAAGACACCCGCAGCTGGCTCGTCCGGCTCTACGGCGCGACGGTGGTGTTGTTCGCCATCGCCTTGTTCGCGGCGGGCGCGGGGCCCCTAGCCTACCTCGGCCTCGCCGGCTTCGCCGTGCACCTCGGCCACCAGATCGCCACCCTCGACATCGACGACGGCGATCGCTGCCTGAAGCAGTTTCGCTCCAACCGCGAGGCGGGATGGATCCTGTTCGCCGGGCTGCTGGCCGATGCGGCGCGGCACGCCTTCTGATCCCCGAACTTCGGAGCCTCGAATCAGAAGGCCCCGTCACGGGGTCGCGGGACGGGGCCAGTCACAGGGGGTACGTCGTCTTCTTCGGGGGTCAGTCGCGAGCGAACATCTCGCGACGATCGGCGGCGAGCGGCAGCGTCGTGGCGACGCCGACCTTGCGGCGGGTGAGGAAACGCGGGCGACGGCCGGCGAGCACCGAGCGGCGGCGACGCGGACGCGGGGCGGCGACGCACACCGCACCGAGACGGGTCTCGATCGCGTGCCAAGAGCCGTCGGCCTCGACCACCAGCATCGGCAGCGACAGGACGCGGGCCCAGCCCTTCCAGTCGGCGACGACGTCGTCGAGATCGCGCGCCACCGACAGCGGCAGAGACAGATGCGGATCGCGATGAAGCAATTCGAGGATCACCAGGCCTTCACCGTCGGGATCGACCGGGTCGACGCAGGTGCGCACCGACACGCCCTCGAAGGCGGCCATCGGCAACCGCATCGCCATCGGAATGCCGGAGGGCAAACGGCGGCAGACGCTGACCATCGAGGCTTCGATGACGACCGCCGCCTCGCCCATCTCGCGCCCACTGCGCGGATCGACGCCGGTGTCGTACCGATACTTCTGCGGCAGCGCCCTGGGATCCAGGCGCAAGGGTTCCCCCGCTCGAACCTCGGCCTCACGGCCGATGCTCGAGGTCTTCGTCGCATGTCGCGTCACGATCGCCTCCTGCGGGTCTTTCGCTCTTCTCGCGAAGACCTCGCTTCGTCTTCGTGAAGATGCGCCCGCAGGGGTCGGAATCGGCTTAAGAAAGCTGGTTGAAAAACCGTTGATCTCCATAGGGTTGACGAGCGGTGAGCGAGATCGTGACGATTCGAACGATCGCTTCCCGCGCCGTCGGCGCCCTTGTCGAGGCCGCCGCCGCGGCCTAAACCGGAACGATCCCGCATCTCCGACGAGGAGCCCTCATGACCGACGTGCTCGATTCCTCCGACCTCGAAAAGGCCGCCCACCGCTTGGTCGAGGCCGCCCGCCGGGCCGGCGCCGACCGGGCCGACGCGGTGGCGGTACGCGGCGTGTCGCTGTCGGTCGGGGTGCGGCTCGGCGCGGTCGAAGAGAGCGAGCGGGCGGAGGGCGACGACTTCGGCCTGCGCGTCTTCGTCGGCCGCCGCCACGCCACCGTCTCCGCCAACACCTTCTCCGATCCGGCGGCCTTGGCCGAACGCGCCGTGGCGATGGCGCGGGTGGCGCCGGAGGATCCTTGGGCCGACCTGATCGAGGAGAACCGTCTCGCCCGCGAGATCGCCGATCTCGACCTCGTCGATCCGGCGACGCCGAACGCGGCGGAGCTGACGACGCTGGCGCTCGCCTGCGAGGACGCCGCCCGCGCCGTCGCCGGCGTCACCAATTCCGGCGGAGCTTCGGCGTCGTGGTCGCTCGGCGGGCTGGTGCTGGTCACCTCGCACGGCTTCTCGGGATCGTGGATGCGCACCGGCCATTCGCTGTCGGTCTCGGCGCTTGCGGGCAGCGGGACCGGCATGCAGCGCGACTGGGACGCCTCCTCCAAGATCTGGGGCGAGGATCTCGACACCCCGGAGACGATCGGCCGGCGCGCCGGCGAACGCGCGGTGGCGCGGCTCGCCCCGCGCAAGGTCGACACCGGCACCGCCACGGTGCTGTGGGAGCCGCGCGCCGCGACCAGTCTGGTCGGCCACCTCGTCTCGGCGATCAACGGCGCGGCGGTGGCGCGCAAGACCTCGTTCCTCAAGGATCGGCTGGGCGAGGCGGTGTTCTCGCCCGCCATCACCATCGTCGACGATCCGCGCCGGCCGCGCGGCCTCGCCTCGCGTCCCTTCGACGGCGAGGGCGTGGCCGGTCCGGTGCTGAACCTCGTCGACGGCGGCGTGCTCACCACGTGGCTGCTCGACGGCGCCTCGGGACGCGAGCTCGGGCTCGCCTCGAACGGCCGGGCGTCGCGCGGCACCGGCTCGCCGTCGCCGGGATCGACCAACGTCACGCTGCTCGCCGGGCCGCATCGGCGCGACGACCTCCTCGCCTCGATCGATCGCGGCCTGCTCGTCACCGACATGATCGGCTCCGGCGTCAACGGCATCACCGGCGACTATTCGCGCGGCGCCTCCGGCTTCTGGGTCGAGAACGGCGAGATTCTCTACCCCGTCAGCGAGATCACCATCGCCGGCAACCTGCGCGAGATGTACGCTCGGCTGGTGGCGGCGGACGATCTCGAATATCGATTCTCCATCGCCACACCGAGTTTGATGATCGAAGGACTGACCATTGCCGGGCGCTGACGCCACGCTCTCCGAAGATCTCTCGCTGCTCGCCGAAACGGCGCGGGCGGCCGGCGACGTCGCACTGTCGTTCTTCCGCCGCGACCCGGCGGTCTGGCACAAGAGCGGCGGCTCGCCGGTCAGCGAGGCCGACGTCGCGGTCGACCGGCTGCTCGCCGAGCGGCTGTGCGCGGCGCGGCCGGCCTACGGCTGGCTGTCGGAGGAGACGGCGGACGGGCCGGACCGGCTGGAGCGGCGGCGGGTCTTCGTCGTCGATCCGATCGACGGCACTCGCGCCTTCTTGCGCGGCGACGAGGAATGGACGGTGTCG
>JAAYVT010000067.1 GCA_012517025.1 Phyllobacteriaceae bacterium
CGCTCGTCATCCTCGACGAGATCGGGCGCGGCACCGCAACCTTCGACGGGCTGTCGATCGCCTGGGCGACGATCGAGCATCTGAACGCGGTCAACCGCTGCCGCGCCCTCTTCGCCACCCATTACCACGAGCTGACGGCGCTCGCCGATCGCCTGCCGCGGGTCGGCAACGTCACCTCGGCGGTCCGGGAATGGAAGGGCGACGTCGTCTTCCTGCACGAAATCGTCGCCGGCGCGGCCGATCGCTCCTACGGCATCCAGGTCGCCCGGCTCGCCGGTCTGCCGGCGAAAGTGGTCGACCGCGCCAAGGCGGTGCTGCGCCAGCTCGAGGATCAGGACCGCAAGCGGCCCAAGGAAGCGTTGCTCGACGATCTGCCGCTGTTCTCGTCGCTGAAGCCGGTGGTCGCGCCGACCCCGTCGGCGCCACGCGAAGATCCTCGGCTCGGGCAGGTCCTCCAGGCGATCGCGGCGATCGATCCCGACGACCTCACCCCGCGCGCGGCGCTGGAAGCGCTCTACGCGCTCAAGGCGAAGGTCGCGGCGATCGCGACCGAGGAGGACCGCTGAGCGCTCACACCGCCCGGCGCGAGGCGTCGGCGCCGTAGAAGTCGACCCAGCGCTTGGAGATCTCCTTCACCGGCATGCAGATGAAGACGTCGGTGGTGCCGAACTGATGATCGACCACCGCGCCGTCGCCGATCTTGGCGCCGAGCTTGACGTAGCCCTTGACCAGCGGCGGCAGCGCGCGGATGGCGGCGCGCGGGTCGATCGCCTCCTTCGACAGCCGATCCATCGCGGTGTAGCGCTCCGGCAGGGCACGAACCGCCCATTCGGCGTCGGTCGCGCAATGGTGGTGCAGGAAGGAAAGCGGCAGGGCGAGGCGGCTCGGGTCGGTGCCCTCGAGGCTGGCGCAGCCGACCATCACGTCGATGCGATGACGCTGGACGTAGGCCCAGATGCCCTGCCACAGCAGCTCGAGGGTGCGCTTGCCGCGCCAGGCCGGCAACACGCAGGAGCGGCCGAGCTCGAGGAACTCGAGATGCGGCTTGGCGTCGAGCAGGCGGCGCAGGTCGAATTCGCTCTCGGTGTAGAAGCCGTCGTGACGCTCGGCCACCGAGCGGCGCAGCACCCGATAGGTGCCGACGATGCGCGGGCGGGTCTTGCCGAAGGGCTTGGCCTCGGGGGCGTCGTGATCGAGCACCAGGATGTGGTCGCAGATCGCGTCGAAGGCGTCGGCGTCGCGGCGCGTCACCATCGTCCAGGCGTCGGGGATCGCCGACATCTCTTCGTAGAAGACGCGGAAGCGCAGTTCCTGCGCCCGCTTGACCTCGCCGACGGTGCGCGCCAGCCGGACCTCGAGGTTGCCGATGCGGCCGAGCGGCGCTTCCTTGAAGGTCTTGCCGAGCGGGCCGACCGGCAGCGGCACGCCGAAGCCCGGCAGCACGTCGACCCGACCGGCGGGCAGACGGCGCGGCGGCACGAACCGGCGCAGCATGTTGGTCGGAGAAGCGACGGAAGCGGCGGCGCGAGTCATCGACGGACCCCTCGAAGCGGAAAACCGGACGCCATCCACACCGCGACTCTCGTTCGCCGAACGACGGACTCGCGAACCGGGGAAGGCATGCAGCCGTCAAACCATGTCCCGGCGACGGTCCGGTGACGCTCCTGCGACGAAACGATGACGACGGTTCGGGAGCCCGGTTCAGGCGGATCGCCGATGAGACGCGTCGTCGGGGTCGCCGCCGGCGAGGAGGCGGGCGAGGCGATCGCGATCGAGCGGCTTGACCATCGCGGCGTCGGCACCGGCGGCGATCGCCCGCTCGGCCGCCGCCGGGGTGGAATCGGCGGTCAAAGCGACGACGCGGGCGCGCGGCCCCTCCGCCGGTTCGGCGGCGCGCAGGGCCCGGATCGCCTCGAAACCGTCGAGGCCGGGCATGTGCAGATCCATAACCACCGCCGCGAAGGGATGCCCGGCCGCCCGCGCCGCCTCGATCGCGGCCAGCGCCGAGGCCGCGTCGGCCTCGACCCGGACGCGGTGGCCGGCGTGTTCCAACGCGGCGCGCCCGAGCAGGGCGTTGATCTCGTTGTCGTCGACGAGCAGGACCTCGCCGTCGTCGGCCTCCGGCGCGGTTTCCCGCCGCCGCGCGGCGTCGACGTCGCCGACGGCGAGCGCGATCACCCGCGCCAGCGAGGCGGAACGGACCGGTCGGATCAGATGGGCGGCGAAGCCGGCGGCGCGCAACGCCGGGAGCTCGGCGCGGCGCGCCGGCGCGATCATCACCACCGCCGCGGCACGGCGGCCGGCGGCGCGCAGTTCGTC
>JAAYVT010000068.1 GCA_012517025.1 Phyllobacteriaceae bacterium
GTACGCCTTGAAGGTCGCGCCGCCGGTCTCCGCCAGCACCTTCGTGATGGCGGCCGTCAGGGACGTCTTGCCATGGTCGACGTGCCCGATCGTGCCGATGTTGCAGTGCGGCTTGTTGCGTTCGAACTTCTCTTTGGCCATCGGATCTCTCCGTATAATTCAATCAGAGCCGATCGGCAGATCAGGCGAGTTTCTTCTGGACTTCGGCGGCGACGTTCGACGGCACTTCTTCGTAGTGGTCGAACAGCATCGTGTAGCTGGCGCGACCCTGCGAGAACGAGCGCAGCGCGTTGACGTAGCCGAACATGTTGGCGAGCGGCACCATCGCGTTGACGATCTGCGCGTTGCCGCGGGTGTCGGTGCCGGCGATCTGACCACGACGGGAGTTGAGGTCGCCGATGACCGAGCCGAGGTACTCCTCGGGGGTCACGACCTCGACCTTCACGATCGGCTCGAGCAGCACCGCGCCGGCCTTCTCGAGGCCTTCCCGGAAGGCGGAGCGAGAGGCGATTTCGAAGGCGATCGCCGAGGAGTCGACCTCGTGATAGGCGCCGTCGATCAGCTGGACCTTGACGTCGACCACCGGGAAGCCCGCCACCGGACCCGAGGTGAGGACCGAGTTGAGGCCCTTCTCGACGCCGGGGAAGTATTCCTTCGGCACCGCGCCGCCGATGATCTTCGATTCGAACTCGAAGCCCTTGCCGGCCTCGTTCGGCTCGATGTGGAACTTCACCCGGGCGAACTGGCCGGTACCACCGGTCTGCTTCTTGTGGGTGTAGTCGATATCGGTCGAGCGGCGGATGGTTTCGCGGTAGGCGACCTGCGGGGCGCCGACGTTGACTTCCACCTTGTGGGTGCGCTTCAGGATGTCGACCTTGATGTCGAGGTGAAGCTCGCCCATGCCCTTGATGATGGTCTGACCGGACTCGCTGTCGGTGGTGACGCGGAAGGACGGATCCTCCGCGGCCAGCTTGGCGAGCGCGATGCCCATCTTCTCCTGGTCGCCCTTGGCCTTCGGCTCGACCGCCATCTCGATGACGGGGTCGGGGAACTCCATGCGCTCCAGGATGACGGCCTTGTTCGGGTCGCACAGGGTGTCGCCGGTGCGGGTGTCCTTGAGGCCGACGAGCGCGATGATGTCGCCCGCATAGGCCTCCGCGGTCTCCTCGCGGCTGTCGGCGTGCATGAGAACCATGCGGCCGACGCGCTCGGTCTTGCCGCGCACCGAATTGAGCAGCGACACGCCCTTCTCGAGCTTGCCCGAGTAGATGCGGCAGAAGGTCAGAACGCCGTACTGGTCGTCCATGAGCTTGAAGGCGAGCAGCGACAGCGGCTCGTCGTCGGTCGCGTGACGCTCGGTCTCGGCCTCGGTCTTGACGTCGATGCCCTTGATCGCCGGGCGATCGAGCGGCGACGGCAGGTAGTCGACGACGGCGTCGAGCAGGGGCTGCACGCCCTTGTTCTTGAACGCCGAGCCGCACAGGACCGGGAAGAAGGCGCCGGTGATGACGGCCTTGCGCAGAAGACGCTTGATGGTCGCCTCGTCGGGCTCGGTGCCCTCGAGGTAGGCTTCCATCGCGGCTTCGTCGAGCTCGACGCAGGCTTCGATCATCTCGAGACGGGTCGCCTCGGCCTTCTCCAGGAGCTCGGCCGGGATCTCTTCGTCGTGGTACTTGGCGCCGAGCGCTTCGTCTTCCCACACCACGGCCTTCATGCGGACGAGGTCGATCAGACCCTTGAAGTTCGACTCGGCACCGATCGGGATCTGGATCGGGATCGGACGCGCGCCGAGGCGGGTCTTGATGTCCGAGACGCAGCGGTCGAAGTCGGCGCCGATCTTGTCCATCTTGTTGGCGAAGACGATGCGCGGGACGTTGTACTTGTCGCCCTGACGCCACACCGTCTCGGTCTGCGGCTCCACACCCTGGTTCGAATCGAGCACGCATACCGCGCCGTCGAGGACGCGCAGCGAGCGCTCCACTTCGATGGTGAAGTCGACGTGCCCGGGGGTGTCGATGATGTTCAGGCGCTTGCCGTTCCAGAACGTCGTGGTGGCCGCCGAGGTGATCGTGATGCCACGCTCCTGCTCCTGCTCCATGAAGTCCATGGTGGCGGCGCCGTCGTGAACTTCACCGATCTTGTGGCTCTTACCGGAGTAATAGAGCACACGCTCGGTGGTCGTGGTCTTGCCGGCATCGATGTGGGCCATGATGCCGAAGTTGCGATAGTCTTCGATGGCGTGGGTACGGGGCATTGTCGACCTCGTCGGAGACAGCTCGAGTGGAACTCACCAGCGATAATGGGAGAAGGCGCGGTTCGCCTCCGCCATGCGATGAGTGTCCTCCCGCTTCTTGACGGCATTGCCACGGTTGTTCGACGCATCGAGCAACTCGGCGGACAGACGCTCCGTCATGGTCTTTTCGTTCCGGCCGCGAGTGGCCGACAGGAGCCAGCGGATCGCCAGCGCCTGACGACGCTCGGTGCGAACCTCGACCGGGACCTGGTAGGTGGCGCCGCCGACGCGACGCGACCGAACCTCGATCTGCGGCGCGACGTTCTCCAACGCCTGATGGAAGATCGCCAGCGGATCCTGACGGGTCTTCGACTCGATGAGGTCGAAGGCACCGTAGACGATCGACTCGGCGACCGACTTCTTGCCGTCTTCCATCACGTTGTTCATGAACTTCGAAACGATGATGTCCCCGAACTTCGGATCCGGGTTGATCTCACGCTTCTCGGCAGAGTGACGACGGGACATTTAGTCTTCCTCGGTCGTTCGAAACTTGGGTTTACCGGATCACTTCGGACGCTTGGCGCCGTACTTCGAACGGCGCTGCTTGCGGTCCTTGACGCCCTGGGTGTCGAGGACACCGCGCAGGATGTGATAGCGAACGCCCGGCAAGTCCTTGACGCGGCCGCCGCGGATCATCACCACCGAGTGCTCCTGAAGGTTGTGACCTTCGCCGGGGATGTAGCCGATCACCTCGAAGCCGTTGGTCAGGCGAACCTTGGCGACCTTGCGGAGCGCCGAGTTCGGCTTCTTCGGCGTCGTGGTGTAGACGCGGGTGCACACACCGCGCTTCTGCGGGCAGGCCTCCATGGCGGGAACCTTGTTCCGCTTGGTCGGAGCCTGCCGCGGGCTGCGGATGAGCTGGTTGATCGTCGGCATTCGTCTTCAGCCTTCTCGTGACCAGGGCCCTCGGGCCCACCTTCATGCGCTCGGCGCGTCCTCTTGCGACAACCCGGCAATCCACCGGGGGCGATCTCCACCATTCCGCACGGAACGTACGAAAAGCACCGGTGCACGGAGACGACGTCCCCGCCCGGCGCGAAATGTCAGAGGACCGAGCGAACCCGGTCGTGAACTTCGGCTTTCCAGATCGCCATCCCGGCAGCGTCTCGGCGCCCTGTTCCGTTCGAAAGGCCGAACGAAGCACTGGCGGCCGACGGGCCTGCCGTGAAAGTGGGCGGAACCTACCCGCGTCGCCGGTCTCCGTCAAGAGGGTGAACGGGGTAAAAAGTCAGGAAATGCGCGGGTCCCGGAGTCGTCGCCGTACGGCCGGGGAATCTTGCGCTTCGATGACGAAAGTCATGAAGAGTTTCCGCATGACTTCGCCGGACTCTCCAAGCCTTTCCCGACCGATCGTCGTCGATCGGAGGTCGCTTGAACTTCATCGTGGCGAATCGTGGCGAGCGACTCGGCGAAGACTCGTCTTCGATTCGGCACGTCGAGCGATGTCGCGAAGATCTTCGCCAGACGATTCGGAACGACTCGGCGATTCGACCTTCCCTCGACTTCGATCGGCGACCACGCGTCGAGAGGGTGACGAAAAACGAAGACGCCGCGGTGAACCGCGGCGTCCGAATCTTCGCGTGGGTGGAGCGACTCACACCGCGGCGGGCGGCAACGCCGGGGTCTCGATGCCGGGCGCGGTCTGCGCCTTGCGTTCCTCGACGATCAGCTCGTCGCGGTGCGAGGCGATCTGGCGCACCCGGTTCATCACCGAACCGGTGCCGGCCGGGATCAGACGGCCGACGATGACGTTCTCCTTGAGACCCTCGAGGGCGTCGATCTTGCCGGCGACCGCCGCTTCCGTGAGGACGCGGGTGGTCTCCTGGAACGACGCGGCCGAGATGAACGACCGTGTCTGCAGGCTCGCCTTGGTGATGCCGAGCAGCACCGGCACGCCGGAGGCGGGCTTCTTGCCCTCGGCGATCAGCGCCTCGTTCATCATGTCGAGGTCGAGGCGGTCGATCTGCTCGCCGACGATGGTGTCCGAATCACCGGCGTCGGTGATCTCCACCTTCTGCAGCATCTGACGGACGATGACCTCGATGTGCTTGTCGTTGATCACCACGCCCTGCAGACGATAGACCTCCTGGATCTCGTTGACGAGGAAGGCCGCGAGAGCCTCCACGCCCTTGATCGCCAGGATGTCGTGCGGCGCCGGGTTGCCGTCGAGGATGTACTCGCCCTTCTCGATGGTGTCGCCGTCCTGGAGATGGACGTGCTTGCCCTTCGGGATCAGGTACTCGATCGGCTCCGAGCCGTCCGCCGGCTCGATCAGGATGCGACGCTTGTTCTTGTAGTCGCGCCCGAAGCGGATGGTGCCGTCGATCTCGGCGATGATCGCGTGGTCCTTGGGACGACGCGCCTCGAAGAGTTCGGCGACGCGCGGCAGACCACCGGTGATGTCGCGGGTCTTGGCCGACTCCAGCGGGATACGGGCGACGACGTCGCCGGCATGGACCTTCGAGTTCGGATCGACCGAGAGAATCGCGTCGACCGGGAGCGCATAGCGCGCCTCGCCGCCGCGGCTCAGACGCGAGATCTTGCCATCCGCACCCTTGATGATGATCGAGGGCTTCAGATCCGAGGTACGCGAGGAGGTGCGCCAATCGACGACGACGCGCTTGGTGATGCCGGTCGCCTCGTCGGTGGTCTCCTGCATGGTCTGGCCGTCGACCAGATCCTCGTAGGCGATGGTGCCCTCCACTTCCGTCAGGATCGGACGGGTGTAGGGATCCCACTCGGCGATGCGCTGACCGCGCTTCACCTTGTCGCCCTCGTCGACGAACAGGCGGGCACCGTAGATCAGACGATGCGAGGTACGCTCCGAACCGTCGGCGTCGACGACGGCGACGGTGACGTTGCGGCCCATGACGATCAGGCGGCCTTCCGAGTCGCGCACCACGTTGCGATTCTTCATCGCGATGGTGCCCTCGAAGTTCGACTCGACGAAGGACGAGTCGACCACCTGGGCGGTGCCGCCGACGTGGAAGGTGCGCATGGTGAGCTGGGTGCCCGGCTCGCCGATCGACTGGGCGGCGATGACGCCCACCGCTTCGCCCATGTTGACCGGCGTGCCGCGCGCGAGGTCGCGGCCGTAACAGGTGACGCAGACGCCGATCTTGGTCTCGCAGGTCAGCACCGAGCGGATCTTCACCGACTGGATGCCGGCCGCCTCGATCTTCTTGACGTGCGGCTCCTCGATCATCACGCCCTTCGGCACGATCACTTCCGCCGTCGACGGATCGGTCAGGTTCTCCGCGGCGACGCGGCCGAGGATGCGGCTGCCGAGGGTCGCGACGATCTGGCCGGCGTCGACGATCGCCTGGACGTGGATGCCGTTCTCGGAACCGCAGTCCTGCTCTGTGATGATCGAATCCTGCGCCACGTCGACGAGACGACGGGTGAGGTAACCCGAGTTCGCGGTCTTCAAGGCGGTGTCGGCCAAGCCCTTACGAGCACCGTGGGTCGAGTTGAAGTACTCGAGCACGGTCAGGCCTTCCTTGAAGTTCGAGATGATCGGGGTCTCGATGATCTCGCCCGACGGCTTCGCCATCAGGCCGCGCATGGCGGCGAGCTGGCGCATCTGGGTCGGCGAACCACGGGCGCCGGAGTGCGACATCATGTAGATCGAGTTGATCGGCTTCTGCCGCTTGGTCTCCTCGTCGATCTGCACGGTGGAGATGCGCTTCATCATCTCCTCGGCGATGCGATCGGTACACTTCGCCCAGGCGTCGACGACCTTGTTGTACTTCTCACCCTGGGTGATCAGGCCGTCCTGGTACTGCTGCTCGAACTCCTTGGCCGCGGCCTGGGTCTCCTCGACCATCTTGGCCTTGGTCTCCGGGATGACCATGTCGTCCTTGCCGAAGGAGATGCCCGCCTTGAAGGCGTTGCGGAAGCCGAGCGCCATGATCTTGTCGCAGAAGATCACCGTCTCCTTCTGCCCGCAGGTGCGGTAGACGGCGTCGATCATCCCCGAGATCGCCTTCTTGGTCATCTGCTGGTTGCAGACGTCGAAGGTGATGCCGGGGTGATGCGGCAGCAGCTCGCCGATGAACATCCGGCCGGGGGTGGTCTCGTAGATCTTGGTGTACGAGTTGCCTTCCTTGTCCACGCCCTTCCAGCGGCCGCGGATCTTGGTGTGCAGCGTGATCACCTTGTTGTCGAGGGCATGCTGCATCTCGCCGAGATTACCGAAGGCCATGCCTTCGCCGGGCTCGTTGGCGTTCATCAGCGACAGATAGTAGAGGCCGAGGACGATGTCCTGCGACGGCACGATGATCGGCGCGCCGTTCGCCGGGTGCAGGATGTTGTTGGTCGACATCATCAGCACGCGGGCTTCGAGCTGCGCCTCGAGGCTCAGCGGCACGTGCACGGCCATCTGGTCGCCGTCGAAGTCGGCGTTGAACGCCGTGCAGACGAGCGGATGCAGCTGGATCGCCTTGCCCTCGATCAGCACCGGCTCGAAGGCCTGGATGCCGAGGCGGTGCAGCGTCGGGGCGCGGTTCAGCATCACCGGATGCTCGCGAATGACCTCGTCGAGGATGTCCCAAACCTCGGGACGCTCCTTCTCGACGAGCTTCTTCGCCTGCTTGACCGTGGACGACAGGCCCTTGGCGTCGAGACGCGAATAGATGAAGGGCTTGAACAGCTCCAGCGCCATCTTCTTCGGCAGGCCGCACTGGTGCAGCTTGAGCTTGGGGCCGACGACGATGACCGAACGGCCGGAGTAGTCGACGCGCTTGCCGAGCAGGTTCTGGCGGAAGCGGCCCTGCTTGCCCTTCAGCATGTCGGCGAGCGACTTCAGCGGGCGCTTGTTGGCGCCGGTGATGACGCGACCGCGACGGCCGTTGTCGAACAGCGCATCGACCGCTTCCTGAAGCATGCGCTTCTCGTTGCGGATGATGATGTCCGGGGCGCGCAGTTCGATCAGCCGCTTCAGACGGTTGTTGCGGTTGATGACGCGGCGGTAGAGGTCGTTCAGATCCGAGGTGGCGAAGCGGCCGCCGTCGAGGGGGACGAGCGGACGCAGATCCGGCGGGATCACCGGCACCACGGTCAGGATCATCCACTCGGGCCGGTTGCCCGACTCGATGAAGCTCTCGACCAGCTTCAGGCGCTTGGCGAGCTTCTTCGGCTTCAGCTCACCGGTCGCCTCGGCGATCTCGACGCGCAGGTCCTCGGCGATCTTCGGCAGATCCATCGCCGAGAGCATGTCGCGGATCGCTTCGGCGCCGATCGAGGCGGTGAAGCTGTCCTCGCCGTAGTCGTCCTGCGCCTTGACGAACTCCTCCTCGCTCAGAAGCTGATGCAGCTTCAGAGGGGTGAGGCCGGGCTCGATGACGACGTAATTCTCGAAGTAGAGGATGCGCTCGAGATCCTTGAGCGTCATGTCCATCAGCATGCCGATGCGGCTCGGCAGCGACTTCAGGAACCAGATGTGGGCGACCGGGGCGGCGAGCTCGATGTGGCCCATGCGCTCGCGCCGAACGCGGCTGAGGGTGACCTCGACGCCGCACTTCTCGCAGATGACGCCCTTGTACTTCATCCGCTTGTACTTGCCGCACAAGCACTCGTAGTCCTTGATCGGTCCGAAGATCCGGGCGCAGAACAGGCCGTCGCGCTCCGGCTTGAAGGTCCGATAGTTGATCGTCTCGGGCTTCTTGA
>JAAYVT010000069.1 GCA_012517025.1 Phyllobacteriaceae bacterium
CTCGTGGCGATCGTCGACCGGATCAAGGCCAAGGGTGCTTCGCTGCGTATTCTGGCGATGAACCTCGACACCGCCGGGCCGACGGGCACGCTGATGCTCAACGTCCTCGGGTCGGTCGCACAGTTCGAACGCGAGATGATGCTCGAACGGCAGCGCGAGGGCATCGCCAAGGCGAAGGGCGAGGGCAAGTACAAGGGGCGCAAGCCGACCGCCCGGGCAAAGGCCGACGACGTCCGCCGCCTTCGCGCCGAAGGGCTCACGGCCGAACAGGTCGCCGACCGGCTCGGGATCTCGATCCGTTCGGTGTTCCGGGTAAAGAGCGAAGACACGCAGGCTGCGTAAACCGTCATGGGAGAGGAGAGACCCGCTCGCGCGGCGGCGGCTTCGCTCCGACCGGCGGCGGCTTCGCATACCCCCCGGTCTCCAAATTTCCGACCCCGAGGGGACCCATAGGGGAGCTCTCCCCGGTTACTGGCGCAAAGACGTAGAGTGCCCTTCCGGCGGCGGTGAAGTCATCCGGGAGCACGGTATCCGCCGGGGCTTCGGGTGACGTGAGGCGGGGTACGACCCGAAGCGGACGCACCGATCGGTCGGGTCGTGCGATATCGACGTGGTACCCCCGATTGGGCAAGCTGACATTTCGATAAACGAAGGACACAGTCCACAACTGCACCGTCAAGCCGCAGCTGCAGCCCTACTTGCTCTTGTTTGCAACTTAAAATTTATGCAGGCTGCCTTGAAGTGACATAAGCGGCGAATCCGGTCCGGCCAATGCGCCTCTCGCAAACCGACTTTTCGCGCCACTGGCTGGCGCAGTTTTCTGAAGCGGAACGCCCGGCGGCTTCGCAGTTGGCCGACGCCCTAATGTTGGTCAGCCATGATGCTCTTTACCGGGGGCTACGCCGGCTGCTCGACGAACTCGCCACGCACCGCGATGAGGGCGCCCAAGAACTGCCGCTCGCCCTGTTTGCCGAGCGCGCTGTCGAAGCCCGCGATATCGAGGACCAGGACTATGGTCACGTCCGAAAGGTCCTGCCTTTCTTTCCGGGTACTGATGAGGGGCGCGCCACAGGCGCTGGCATGCCGCCCATAGTTGTCAACCCCGACGATCAAGAGGTCGGCAGCGAAGGGGCAATCGCCAACTTCATCACCGGATATGAGAGGCTGCGCCGGGGCCGTGTATTGAGCCATCCGGGGCCCGACGCGATGCGCACCCGCCGCGTCAGCCACATTGTTATCGTGACCGACTTTATCGGCTCAGGCAAACGCGTCTGGGAAATGCTTGAGGCATTCTGGCGTGTCGCAACGATACGCAGCTGGCACTCCTATGGATTTGTCCGTTTCGTCGTCGTCGCCTATTCGGGGACCGAAGACGGGCTAGAGCACATCCGGTCACACCGATCTAGGCCGAACGTCCGCGTGGTCCACGCTTGCCCTACCGTCTTCACTGCATTTGCTGGTGCCGAGCGTGATGCAATTGAAACGCTATGCCGCACCCATCCGCACAAGAGTCGCGATCCATTCGGGTTCGGTGGGGCCGGCGCTCTCATCGCCTTCTCACATGGCATACCAAACAACGCACCGCCGATCCTGCACAGAAATCGGAAAGGATGGGTGCCTCTCTTTTTTAACCGCAGCGCGCTTGGGGCCGACCAGCATTTTCCTGCGGCCAATGCAGATGCCCTTGCCGATCGCGCTCGAGAGGTCTTGCAGATCCGGGCAGCCAAGCGGTTCCTCTCCAACCCGGCCCGGCGTCAATGGGTCGAAACGATGCTGGTTCTGACCGCACTTAAGGACGGATCTCGCACTGCAGTGAGCGTTTCGGCTCGCACGCGGCTGCCGCTCACCACTGTGGAACAAGTGCTCCGATTCACCCGCATCGCGGACTGGACGAGCGCGCGGAATACCCTGACCGTGCTCGGCCGCCGTGAACTTCGACGGCTGCAGTCGCGGCGCGCCCGCACGATCGTGCTTCCCACCGAAGATATTCCTTACTACTATCCCAGCCAGTTGAGGGCCCGGTGAAGAGATTTAGAAATGCGCCGCGCAAGCGGCGATGGGTTCCGTGGGAACCCAGGGCCAGGGATTTCCCGGGTCCGTGCATCGGAGCAGGACCTTCGCGCTGCGCGAGACAACAACTCTCGACTGGCGGGGTCTTGGACGAGACTTGCTGTCCCACCCACCTGAGTGGGTCGAAGTAGATGTCTACGCCGAGCCCTCAACGCTATGCCTCGGGTGCGCGCCAACGGGGCGTCGACCCAGCCACGCTTAAAAACGCACTAGCGACTTTTGCTCGCATCCGCACGACCGATCCTCGGATTACACCGGTCCTGACCCTGCGCCATTTCTCTGTGCTGACCGAACTGCCCTATCGGTTCCTGCGTGGGACAGTCGCGCGCAGCGGTCTCGTCGAATACCGCACCGTCTACTTGAAGAAGCGCATTCCGGGAAGGTCCGCCAAGCGGATGATCTCGATTCCCCCGCCGAGCCTAGCTAGCGCTCAACGTTGGATAGTTGATCACATTCTTCGCTATGCGCGCGTCCATCCGGCGAGTTTCGCGTTCCATCCGGATTCTTCGCCCGTCCACGCCGCCGAACAACACCCGAATACCAAATGGCTGCTGAAGGTCGACATAGAGGATTTCTTCCACTCGGTGAGCGAGGGAACGGTATCGGCGATTTTTTTCCGCCTTGGCTTTCCCAAATTGCTGGCCTTCGAATTCGCGCGGCTCTGCACCATCAGTATCGATCGTGGACGGAGTAGGAACCCCGCGCCGCACGCAGGTCCAATTACCGCCTACGCATATGGCTACGAAGGCTTTCTGCCGCAGGGCGCACCAACCAGCCCGATGCTCGCCAATTTAGCAATGCTCCGTGTCGATGCGCTCTTGGCGGACCTCGCAGAGGAACGTGGACTGCGCTACTCGCGTTACGCTGATGATCTGGCCTTTTCTGCCGATAACAATCGCTCGCTGGCAGAGATGCACCGGCTTCAACGCGACGTGTGCCAAATTCTCAACGATGCGGGGTTTCAGCACAATCGACGGAAGACTGTAATCCGTGGTCCCGGCACGCGTCGGATAATCTTGGGCATGTTGGTTGACGGTCCGACGCCTCGGCTGCAGCGCGCGTATAAGGACATAATCCGGCTCCACCTCCATTACTTGGCCTCACCCGCTTATGGACCTGCCAAGCATGCTCTGGCGCGCAAGACGGGCATATCAAGTCTTTATCATCATGTTCGTGGTTTAATTGCTTGGGCACAGCATGTCGAACCAGCGTTTGGCCGGCAGGCGCTTGAGAAATTCACCTCAGTCAACTGGCCGACCATTCAACCTCGATGGGTCGAAAGAGGTTCAAATGACTAAGATCTTCGTTTAGGCACAATGCCCTCATTTGGGCTTTCGTCGTGCAGAGCTGCTCCAACCATGAAGTGTGGTTTAACCCTATGGCAGAAAAAGCTCAAAATCACACCGACGTTGCGCCCTATATTCGCCACCTGTCGATTAAGCGGTTCAGGGGCATCGAAGCGCTGTCGTGGTTTCCCGACAAGGGCATGAATATGCTCCTGGGCGGAGGCGACGTAGGCAAAAGCACGATCCTCGACGCCATCGCGATGCTTCTTAGCCCGACAAATGCGACAACCCTGTCCGATGCCGATTATTGGCAACGCCGGCACGAGGACGGGTTCGAGATCGCCGCCGCCATGACGCTGCCCATAAACTGCGGCATCGTCGAGCAGCGAAAGGCAATTTGGCCTTGGCAATGGAGCGCAGACGGCCCCAAGCTTCCTGTTATTGACGCCGATGACGGACAACCGTTCGTTCCCGTCTTCTGCGTGCGCGTTTGTGGCACGCCTGATTTTGAACTACAGCACGAAATTTGCCAGCCCGACGACAGTTTCGATCATTTCCCGGCTTCGGTCCGCCGCAATATCGGCGTCGTGCGACTCGGGGGCGACGATCGCAACGATCGCGACCTCCGTCTGATCCAGGGATCGGCGCTCGACCGCCTGCTCAGCGACAAGACTTTGCGATCTCGCTTGGCCGACAAGATTGGAGAGGTCGACGTGGAGGGCCAACTAAGCGAGGGTGCGAAAATCGCTCTCGGCGATCTCGATGAGCGTTTCCAGATGCGCGCTTTGCCCAACCAACTCAGCCTTGGCTTGGTCGGCGGTCCGGGTTTGTCGCTCAATGCGCTGATCGGCCTCACTGCAACCAAAGATGGTATCATATTGCCCCTCGCGAACTGGGGTGCAGGAACTCGGCGACTTGCTGCACTCGAGGTTGCGGCAGCCCATAACGCCGAGCATCCGATCATGATCGTCGATGAGATCGAACGCGGCCTTGAGTCTTACCGGCAGCGCATCCTCGTCGAGGAACTGCTCGCAAGTCCGTCGCAGGTGTTCGTGACAACGCACAGCGCACCTGCCGTCCATGCCGCCGCCACGGCCGCGCTCTGGTATGTCGATGCCGGCGGCAAGATCGGCAGGCTTCCGGCTTCGGTCGAGGCACAGCAGAAGCGCGACCCTGAGACCTTCCTCGCGCGTTTGGCGGTGATCGCCGAAGGCGCAACCGAAGTCGGGTTCGTAACGAACCTACTCCACCGTTCGTTCGGTGAAGACCTGCGCCGTTACGGCATCTGGGTCAGCGACGGTGGAAGCAACTCGGAAGCGTTGACCGTATTGCGGGGACTCGCAATGAGCGGGCTCAAAGTTGCCGGCTTCGTGGACAATGAGGGCACGCAACAGGGCCTGTGGCAACGGGCCAAGGATCAGCTTGGTGATCTCCTCATGCGCTGGGCAGACGGATGCCTTGAGACCAACATCATCCCGCACCTCCAGGATCACCAGTTGGAGGCCTTCATTGCCGAACCGGACGGCGATTCCGGCGAGCGGCTGCGAACACTGGCCGATCGTCTGAATCTGGAAGACAAGTCGTTCGCCGCGATCCTCGCGGCGAACGACGACATCCGTGGGCTGATGGTCGCGGCAGCGTGTGGTACTGCTCCGGCAGATCCTACAGCACCTGAGGCACAAAAGAAGGCGTGGAAGCGGCACGGCCAACGCTGGTTCAAGAGCGTCGCGGGTGGTGCGGAACTCGCCGACAAGCTCTTCGTGCTTGGGTTGTGGCCGCACGTCGCTCCCCAGCTCCTCCCCTTCGTCAATGCCGTACGACGAGCGGTCGGGCTCGGACCTGTGCAGGCGATCAACTGATGTCGGACGCAACGGTCGCCCAAGCGCTCCGCTCCACCGTGCGCCTCGTCGTGGTGGAGGCACCGGGGGGGTGTGGCAAGACCTATCAGGGCGCGAGCTACGCCCGCGATGTTGCGCCCGCCCTCGGCGAGGGACGGCTACTCATTCTCACTCACACCAATGCCGCCTGCGACGTCTTTGCCGGCCGGACGCGCGATCTCAACCGCCGCGTCGAGATCCGCACAATCGACGGGCTCATCATCGAGATCGCTGGCGCCTATCGCCACTCGCTTGGCTTACCCGAGGACGTTGGCGCTTGGGCACGCCGCGCCTCCAAGGGATATGACCTGCTCGGCGAGAAGGTCGCGCGCCTGCTGAGCCGGCATCCTGCAATCACAGACTGCTTGGCCCAACGCTATCCAATTGTCGTCTGCGACGAGCATCAAGATGCCAGCGCCGACCAGCATACGATTGTCATGGCGCTGCATCGTAGTGGGTCGCGGCTTCGTGTGTTCGCCGACCCGATGCAGATGATCTTTACCCGCACCAAAGTGCAATCCGCCGCCGCCGAAAAACGCTGGGCAGATTTGAAGGCCGCCGCCGATCGGTTCGAGGAACTCAATCACCCGCATCGATGGGAACACAGCCAACCCGAACTCGGCGCCTGGGTCCTTGCTGCCCGCGCGGCGTTGCGTGACGGCGGAAGAATCGACCTCACCGGCAATCTTCCTGCCGGGCTCACTGTCCATGCCGCCGAGAATATCTCACAGCAGCCCTCCGGGTTCCGGGTGACAGCGGACGAGAGTCGGGCAATCTACGCGCGCGTCAATGCGCCGTCTTTGCTGGTCCTTACAGGACAAAATGATCGGGCAACCGCCTTGCGTGCCTTCTTCAATCGACGCCTACCGATCTGGGAAGGCCATATTCGCGAGGGGCTATCTACGCTCGTCGCTCATTGTGTTGCCCATCAGGGCAATCCCGAAGCGCTGGCACTCGGTACAGTGGCGTTCTTAGGCTCGGTCGCGTCTGGATTTTCGCCAACCGCCGTAGGTAACCGCTTCGTGCTCGAAGCACAGCAGGGATGCGTGAAACCATGCAAGGGCAAGCCGCAGCATCTGCAGGCGATGGCGCGCCATATCGTCCAGTGCCCTGATCATCGCGGTGTGGCGCATGCACTCGACCATCTGCGCAGCTTGGCAGCGAACGAAGCGGCCTTTGCCGATGTGCACGTGCATCATACCCGCGAATTTGCAGAAGCGATCCAGCTCGGACAGTTCGAGAGCGCCGACGACGGTCTTGCCGAGATCGCCCGGCGCCGTACCCACACCCGACCGCAGCCGCCTATGAAGGCGATCAGCACGATCCATAAAGCCAAGGGCCTTGAGTTTGAGAACGTGATGGTCCTGCCCTGCGACGCCGACAATTTTTCGAACACTAAGGCGTCGCGCGCCCGGCTATATGTCGCGCTCAGTCGGGCGACCCACTCGCTGATGCTGGTCGTGTCGAAAACGAAGCCGAGTCCGCTGTTCAAGCTGTAGGGGCAGGAAGTCGATTTACTGTGAACACCTCAGATACATTAGTATCCCCCCCCTGTTTGGGAAGTTTGAAATACCCTTCAACGATCGCGATGAGTTCAATGATGCCTGGGAGGCGAGCGACCGCCTTCGGCGCGCTGCCGTCCTTCGCGCGGCATGACGAGCCCGCTATGGCACCACCGCGAGCGCCGACAAATCCAACCCCGCGTGCCGCAGCTTCCCCATCTCCTCCACCAGCCTCGCCACAGGGTATTGTCCGCCGCCGTAGCGATCGGACATGCCGCCCTGCGAATGCCCCTGTAGGGCATTCATGACGTCGTGCGGCACGCCGCAGGCGCGACAGGCGTCCTCGAAGGTGTGGCGGAAGCTGTGGAACGAGACTTTCGGCCGCTTCACCGCGACCGAGTCGAGGAAGCGAACGAAGTGCTTCGAGAAGGTCGACGAATAGTAGCCGTCGGGCGCCTTCTCGACCGTGTCGAACAGCCGCCCCGACTTCCCCGCGACGAAAGCCCGGAAGCCGATCCGCAGCAATTCGGCGTGCACGGGGATGAGCCGCCGCGACGAGGCCGTCTTCACCCGTTGATCGTCCTTCTCTGCGCAGATCCGGAAGCACAGCGCGCCGTCGACGTCGACGATGTCGTCTCGGTAGAGCTGAAGGATTTCGTTGAGCCGTGCGCCCGTGAAGAGGCCGATGAGCGGCACCCAGAATTTCGGACTGTCGCGGAGCACCACCGCGCCCGGCGTCGACCAGTGGCGTTCGGACATGCACCCGCGATAGACCGGCGCGGCGAACATCCGCTTCAGATCGTCGAGCGAGAACGGGTCGCGCTCGTCGCGGGCGTTCGTCCGCTTCTCGACCTGCATCCCCTCGAAGGGGTTCTTCTCCACCTCGTCATAGTGCTTCCGTGCCCAGGCGAAGAGGCCGTAGAGGCATCCGAGGTGCTTGTTGACGTTGGTGATGCTCATCGGCGGTAGGCCCGCCGCCGCCGCCTTCTTCGCCGCCGCCTCGAGTGACAGGTTGCGCAGCGCCTTCATCTTCGAGCGGTTCGGCGGCAGCGCGGAGAGGACGTCCTTGAAGGCGCGGGCATCGGCCTTGGCGTAGCCGTCGATCGGGCGATCCCCGACGAGTTCGAGGAACAGGTCGACCATGATCCGGCGAGCATCGCCGGTCTTGTCCGCCAGATTGCGCGTCGCAGCCTCGGCGAGCCACCGGTCGCGAACTTCCGACAGCGTAGGAGCCGCGCTGACGGGCGCGATGGGTGTCGGATGAAGCCACATACCGGAGCTCGTCGGATTCGGCTCCACGGGCTTCGGAACCAAGCTGGCGGCGATTTCGGTTAAAATCTCGTCTGAACCCCGATGTTCGGGTTCCTTGCCCTCGTTGCGCGCCTGAATATCCGCCATCGCCTGCACTTCGGCGGCCTGAACGAGCCGCAACAGCGAACGCCAAGCCCGCGACTCCGCGTCGAGCGAGATCCCGGCGGCGGCGAGACAGTCCTCGGCATATCCCTCGACGCTGCCGTATTCGCCGCGTGCGAGCTTTCCGCGCAGGATCGAGCCGGTGAGGAAGGCGCGCGCCTTGCTTTCGGCGAGGGCGTATTCGGTCGCGTGCGCCTTCTTTCCCGCGAGTCGCTCGTCGTCGGCCGTGAACAGCAGCATGTCGCTGCCCGGACCGGGTCGAACTGCCTTGAAGCCGTTGAAGCGCGCGTCCTCGTCGTCTTCGAGGCGGATCGAACGATGCAACTCGGCGAAGAGGTTGAGTTGAGACCGCGACAGGGTCGAATAGGCGACCAGTTCGGCGCGTTCGTCCGTGTCGTTCGCCGCCATCGTCTCTCCGGCGGCGAGAAGTCGCTCAATGGGATCGGACACCGCTGCCCGTGCCGCCGCTTCTGCCGCCTTCTCGGCGGCCACCTTCCGGCGGTGGTCGTCGAACGCCTTCAACGTCTCGACGGCGGCGACCTTCACGCGGCGCACCGCCTCGGCGAGATCGCGGGTCTTGAGAGAGTACGTCACCTCGCGCCGACCATAGGTCTCGGCGATGTCCGCCGGGACCTTGCAGCGGTGGTAATAGACGGCACCTCGGCGAACGAGGTTGGTGTGTCCGGGCACGGCTTCCATGACCTCGGTGTAACACCCAGGGGTTACACAAGCGTCAAAAACCGTTGAAAGCTCCGGAACTTACCCAATATCAAAGGCTTGGGATGGATTGGTGGAGCTGAGGGGAATCGAACCCCTGACCTCTGCAGTGCGATTGCAGCGCTCTCCCATCTGAGCTACAGCCCCGACCGTTCTCGACGGGGTCATGGGGGACCCCGCGTCGGATGGGCGCCGTTTACGCGACCCGCGAAGGGCTGTCAAGCGTCGCGATCGCCTCCTCCACTCGCCCGTCTCCGACCAGCCGCCCGACCTCCACGATCCCCACCGGCGATGCATCGGCGTCGCCTCGCCGGCGATCGCCGGCGCCGAGGCTCTCGTCGACCTCGCCTACGAATTCGCTTCGTCCGCCCCGCCGGCTCGCCCCGCGATCGGCCACCGCGCCGGTCGCAGCCCACCGGGGGGACACGATCGGCCTCTCGCCGACCTCCCCCGCCCCGACGACGCCTCGCGACGCTCCCACCGCACGATTTCTGCCGTCGCGCGCCCGGCCGCGTCGACGTCGCACCCTTGGCAATCCGCCGGGGGATCGTTACATCAAGGGTCCAAACCAGCGGGAACACGGCATGGCCTTCATCACACCGATCATCCTCGTCATCGACCTCGTGCTCGACCTCTACGGTTGGGTCCTGATCGGGGCGATCGTCTTCTCCTGGCTCTACCAGTTCGGCGTGGTCAACTCGCGCAATCGCGCCGTGGCCGCCATCGGAGAGTTCCTCTATCGCGCCACCGAACCGGTGCTCGCCCCGATCCGCCGCTTCCTGCCGGATCTCGGCGGGCTCGATCTGTCGCCGCTGGTCGTCTTCCTCGGCATCTTCCTGGTGCGCCAGTATCTCCACATCCTGATCCGCTGACGATGAGCAACGCCGCCCCCGCCCCGGCGATCCAGATCCGCCCGGACGGCGTGCGGCTGCGCGTGCGCGTCACCCCGAAGAGCCGCCGCGACGAGATCGGCCCGTTCGAGCGTCTTGCCGACGGCAACGAGGTGTTGATCGTCCGAGTGCGCGCCGCCCCCGCCGAGGGCGAGGCCAACGCCGCGGTGATCGCCCTGCTCGCCGCCGGCCTCGGCCTGTCGCGCTCGCGCATCGCGGTCGTCTCCGGACCGACCGCCCGCGTCAAGACCCTCCACCTCCAGGGCGACGCCGACGCCATCGTCGCGGCCCTGCCGGCCGGGGTCGACCCCGCCGCCTCCGCAACTTCCGCCTCCAGGAGCCCCGCATGACCGCCCGCAGGATCGACGGCAAGACGCTGTCCGAAGCCCTCCGCACCACCGTCGCCGAGGAAGTCGGCCGCTTCCAGGCCGCCCACGGCGCCGTCCCCGGCCTCGCGGTCGTGTTGGTCGGCGAGGATCCCGCCTCCAGCGTCTACGTCGCCTCCAAGGCCAAGCAGACGGTCGAGGTCGGCATGCGCTCCTTCGAGCATCGCCTGCCGGCCGACACGCCGGAGGCCGAGCTCCTCGCCCTGATCGAGAAGTTGAACCGCGACGACGCCGTCGACGGCATCCTGGTGCAGCTGCCGGTGCCCCGCCACATCGACTCCGGCCGGGTGATCGCGGCGATCGATCCGCTCAAGGACGTCGACGGCCTCACCGAGATCAACGCCGGCCGCCTCGCCGCCGGCCGCCCCGGTCTGGTGCCCTGCACCCCCTACGGCTCGATGATGATGCTCGACTGGGTCGGCCGGCCGCTCGCCGGCCTCGACGCGGTCGTCGTCGGCCGTTCCGAGCTGGTCGGCCGGCCGATGGCGCAGCTGCTGCTGATGGCCAACTGCACCGTCACCATCGCCCATTCCAAGACCCGCGACCTCGCCGAGGTCTGCCGCCGCGCCGACGTCCTGGTCGCCGCGGTCGGCCGGCCGAAGATGATCCCCGGTGATTGGGTGAAGCCCGGCGCCACCGTGATCGACGTCGGCATCAACCGCATCCCGGCGCCGGAAAAGGGCGAAGGCAAGACCCGCTTGGTCGGCGACGTCGACTTCGAGACCGCGGTCGAGGTCGCCGGCGCGATCACCCCGGTTCCCGGCGGCGTCGGCCTGATGACGGTGGCGACCCTGCTCGCCAACACGCTGATCGCCGCTCATCTGCGGCGCGGCCTGACCCCGCCCGCCGTCTTCGCCGACCTGAACCGTCGTCTGTTCGGCCGCTGAGCCGTCGGCTCAGAAGTCGGAGATGATGCCCTTGCGTTCCCAGTCGCCGTAGCGCACCGGCTCCGGTCCGTCGCGACCCTGGATCTCCTTGGGCCGCGGCCCGGCCGCCGCCCGCGCCGCGTCGGCCGCTTGGCGCCGCTCCTCGGCCTCCTTCAGCGCCCGCTGCGCCGGCGGCGGCAGATCCTCGAAGCGCGGCCGCGCCGGCTCGGCGGTCGTGGATTGCGTGGTCGTGGAGACGCCGTCGGTCGTCGCCACCGTGATCTCGTCGCCGCTCATGTCGCCCTCGCCTTGATCCCGGATCGGAAGCGGGTGATAGCATGAGCGATGCCCGCGCGTCGAACCGTGACGCCATTTCTCGCCCGCGTCGATCCGCGACGCCGCTCGTCGAAAGTACCGCCCACATGACCGATCGTGGACGCTCGCGCCCGCCGCGCCGCTCCGGCCCCGCCTCTCCCCGCGACGATCGCGCCGCCGCCGGCGCGCCGCCGGAGAAGGTCGCCGCCGATCCGGGGCTGGCGGTGCGCAAGCACGCCGTCGACATCCTCTTCGCCACCCTCGACGAGGGGCGGCCGCTCGATCAGGTGCTCGACCACCGCGCCACGATTCCGGCGTGGCGGGCGCTGACCCCGGCCGACCGGGGGCTCGTCCGCGCCATCGTCTCGACGACGCTGCGCCGGCTCGGCCTCGTCGACGACGCGCTGAAGCGGTTGATGGTCCGCCCGCTGCCGACCAAGGCGGCGCGGGTGCGCGAGATCCTGCGCGTCGCCGCCACCCAGATGCTGTTCATGGACGTGCCCGACCACGCCGCCGTCTCGCTCGCCACCGAGCTCGCCGGTCGCGATCCGACCACCCGCGCCTGGAAGGCGATGGTCAACGGCGTGCTGCGCTCGCTCGGCCGCGAGAAGGACGAGATTCTCGCCGATCAGGACGCCACCCGCCTCGTCACCCCGCTGTGGCTGTGGCGCGACTGGTGCGAGACCTGGGGCGAGGAGAAGGCCCGCGCCTTCGCCACCGCCCACATGGTCGAGCCGGCCCTCGATCTCTCGGTCAAGTCCGATCCCGAGGGCTGGGCCAAGCGCTTCGGCGGACGCGTCCTGCCGACCGGCTCGGTCCGACTGGTGCCGCACGGCCCGATCGACCGGATGGAAGGCTTCGAGGCCGGCGAGTGGTGGGTGCAGGACGCCGCCGCCGCCCTGCCCGTCCGCCTGCTCGGCGACGTCGCGGACCGCGAGGTCGCCGACCTCTGCGCCGCCCCCGGCGGCAAGACCGCCCAGCTCGCCGTCCGCGGCGCCGAGGTCACCGCCGTCGATCTGTCGCCGCATCGGCTGGAACGGGTGAAGCAGAAACTCGCCCGTCTGCGCCTGACCGGCGTGACGACACTCGCCGCCGACCTCGAGAGCTGGACGCCGAAGGCCCC
>JAAYVT010000070.1 GCA_012517025.1 Phyllobacteriaceae bacterium
CGGGACCTGGGGCTGTCGCGCGGATCTGCTCGTCGACTTTCTCAAGTATCACGACGCGGAGACGATCTATCTGGTCGGCGACATCGTCGACGGATGGCGTCTGAAGCGCAGCTGGTATTGGCCGCAGGCGCACAACGACGTGGTCCAGAAGATCCTGCGCAAGGGTCGCAAGGGCGCGCGCATCGTCTACGTGCCGGGCAATCACGACGAGTTCCTGCGCGATTTCCTCGGCACCCACTTCGGCGTGGTCGAGGTGGCCGATCACGCCATCCACGAGGCGGTCGACGGGCGGCGCATGCTGGTCATCCACGGCGACCAGTTCGACGTGGTGGTGCGCCACGCCAAGTGGTTGGCGCTGCTCGGCGACGGTGCCTACAACCTCGCCCTGGCGATCAACACCGGGCTCGACGCGATCCGTCGGCGGATGGGCTTTCCCTACTGGTCGCTGTCGGCCTGGGCCAAGCTCAAGGTGAAAAACGCCGTCAGCTTCATCGGCGACTTCGAGAAGACGCTGGCCGGCGAGGCCAAGCGGATCGGCGTCGACGGAGTGATCTGCGGTCACATCCATCACGCCACCATCACCGAGCATCACGGCATCACCTACATGAACACCGGCGATTGGGTGGAGAGCGGCACCGCCGTGGCGGAAGGCCACGACGGCAGCTTCGAGGTGATCACCTGGCAGCGGCGGGGCGAGACCACCTCCACGGACGATGAAGACGAGGCGCTCGTCGCGGCATGACGAAAAAGAAGATTCTGGTGGTGACGGATGCTTGGCGTCCGCAGATCAACGGTGTCGTGCGGTCGCTGGAGCGGCTCGGGGAGGAGTTGATCCGGCTCGACTTCGAGGTGGTGTTCCTGACGCCGCAGTCCTACCGGACGCTGCCGTGTCCGACCTATCCGGAGATCCGGTTGGCGCTGACCACGCCGCGCTCGGTCAAGCGGCGGATCCGCGAGATCGCGCCCGACTACATCCACATCGCCACCGAGGGGCCGCTCGGCGTCATGGCGCGGCGGGTGGCGATGAAGCGCGGCGGCTGCGG
This sequence comes from Phyllobacteriaceae bacterium, assembly GCA_012517025.1. Classification (GTDB taxonomy): domain Bacteria; phylum Pseudomonadota; class Alphaproteobacteria; order Rhizobiales; family Ancalomicrobiaceae; genus Pinisolibacter. Next base: position 1,044 of record JAAYVT010000070.1, read on the forward strand.
CTTCACCTCGAGCTATCATACCCGGTTTCCCGAATACGTCGCCTCGCGCTGGCCGATCGTGCCGATCCGGCCGATCCGGGCCTGGTTGCGGCGGTTCCACAACGCCGGTCTCGGCTGCATGGTGGCGACCGAGAGCCTGCGCAAGGAGTTGGTCTCGCACGGCCACGACAACCTGATGTTCTGGTCGCGCGGCGTCGACACGATGCAGTTCCATCCGCGCCAGGACGTCGCCGACGTCTACGCGGATCTGCCGCGCCCGATCTTCCTCAACGTCGGACGGGTGGCGGTGGAGAAGAACCTCGAGGCCTTCCTGGCGCTCGATCTTCCGGGCAGCAAGGTGGTGATCGGCGACGGTCCGGCGCGCGCCGATCTCGAACGACGCTTCCCCACCGCGCGGTTCCTCGGCTCGAAGGTCGGCGAGGATCTGGCGCGCCACTACGCGGCGGCCGACGTCTTCGTCTTTCCCTCGCTCACCGACACCTTCGGCAACGTGATCATCGAGGCGCTCGCCTCGGGGCTGCCGGTGGCGGCCTATCCGGTGATGGGGCCGATCGACATCCTGAGCGACACCAAGGGCGGGGTGTTGTCGGAGGATCTGCGCGCGGCGGCGCTGACGGCGCTCGAGCTCGATCGCGCCGATGCGATCGCGCTGGGGGCCGCCTACAGCTGGGATGCGGCGACGCGACAGTTCATCGACGCGATCGAGACCGCGCAGCAGCGGCGACGGGCGCAGGAAGCGGCGCGACGGCGGTTCCTGCTCAGCCGAAAGTGACGAGGCGACGCTCGGCCGAAAGGTCGGCGATCGGATCGGCGGCCGCCACCAGCGCCAGCGTCGGCGCGGCGGCCGGCGCGACCTCGGCGGCGGCGTCGACGGTCATCAGCGTGTTGCCGACGGCGACGGTGGTGAAGGCGGGGGCCGGCGCGGTTTCCGCCGCGGCGAACACGTCGGCGGCGCGCGCGACGTCCTCGCTGGAGAACACGTCGGCGGCGGCGAGGTCGACGTCGTCGAAGGACAGCGTCGTCTCGAACACGTCGGCGGCGGCTTCCGGCGCGGTGATCGGCTCGGGA
>JAAYVT010000071.1 GCA_012517025.1 Phyllobacteriaceae bacterium
ACGAACGGCACCCCCCAGAAGCGGAAGAACAGAGGCGCCTCGTTCTCGATCGCCATCCATTCCCAGAACAGGGAGAACGCCGTGAACATCACTCCGAACGGCAGGAGCAGGAGGTCGGACGCGCGGAACATCAATCCACGCGCCGGCGCACCCGACCAGAGCACCCGCTCCCCCGGAAGGAGATCGGAGCGAAAGGTCGTATCGATGATCATCTCGGCCACCCGGAGCCAGATCGCGCGTCGGCGCCCGGCGGAGAGTGCAGGTCTCGGACGCCGGAATGTCAACCGACGGATGCGCCGAGAAAACACAAAAAGGGCGGCCCATCGGGACCGCCCTTCTCGAAGTTCGTTCGAACCGCGGCGCCGATCAGCGCTTGGAGAACTGGAAGCTCCGGCGCGCCTTGCGCTTGCCGTACTTCTTGCGCTCGACCGTGCGGCTGTCGCGGGTCAGGAAGCCGTAGGGCTTCAGCACGCCGCGCAGCTCCGGCTCGAAATAGGTCATCGCCTTGGAGATGCCGTGACGCAGAGCGCCCGCCTGACCCGACAGACCGCCGCCCTCACAGGTGGCGATGATGTCGAACTGGCCGTCGCGATCGGCGGCGAGGATCGGCTGGAGGATCAGCATCTGCAGCACCGGACGGGCGAAATAGGCGCCGAAGTCCTTGCCGTTGACGGTGATCTTGCCCGAGCCGCGGGTCAACCAGACGCGGGAGACCGCGTCCTTGCGCTTGCCGGTGGCATAGGCGCGGCCGAATTCGTCGACCTTGCGCTCGTGCACCGGGGCGGCGGCGACCGCTTCGGCCTTGGCGGCGCCGACGGCGGCACCGAGTTCCTCGAAGGACTGAATCTCGGCCATCGTCAGGCCCTCGCGTTCTTGCGGTTGAGAGCGGCGACGTCGAGCGCCACCGGCTGCTGCGCCTCGTGCGGATGCGTGGCGCCGGCGTAGATCTTGAGATGCGTCATCTGCTGACGGGCGAGCGGCCCGCGCGGCAGCATCCGCTGCACGGCCTTCTCCAGCACGCGCTCCGGGAACCGGCCTTCGAGGATCTTGCGCGCGGTGCGCTCCTTGATGCCGCCCGGATAACCGGTGTGCCAGTAGTAGACCTTGTCTTCGTACTTGTTGCCGGTGAACACCACCTTGTCGGCGTTGACCACGATGACGTTGTCACCGAGGTCGACGTGCGGCGTGTAGGTCGGCAGATGCTTGCCGCGCAGGCGCATCGCGATCAGCGAGGCGAGACGCCCCACGACGAGCCCCTGGGCGTCGATGAGCACCCACTTCTTTTCGACCTCCGCCGGCTTGGCAGAAAACGTCTTCATGGTTCTTACCTCGTGCCGGTCGATCTGACCCCGGCACGACGCCACGGAGCGGCGCGCCGGAAACGACGAGGCGGCCCGAGGGCCGCCGTCTCGGGGGCTGAATTACCCGAGTTCCCTGCCGTCGTCAAGCGTCGGACCGGTGCATTCAAATCGAAAAAACGACGATGATTCAGTCGGTTGACTTATACGGTATCATGATACGACATGCTTGGTACTATGATACCGTCACTTTTCGCCGGTCGGGATCGAGTAGGTCAGCACCGCGTGGGCGACCGGGTCGTCGTCGCCGTCCGACAGGATCAGGCAATCGACCACCACGAGGCGTTTGCCGCGCTTGAGGATGCGGGTCTCGGCGACGAGATCGGCCGGCGCCGGCTTCTTCAGAAAGTTGATGTTGGCGGAGGTGGTGACCGCCAACCCCACCGGCCCGATCGCCACCAGCACGGCGATGAAGGCGGCGACGTCGGCGAGGAAGAACTGGGTCGGCCCCGACACCGTGCCGCCGGGTCTGAGATGCCGCTCCTCGGCGGCGAGCCGCACCCGGGCGTGCTTGGCGTCGGCGGCTTCGATCGTCAGTCGCCCGACCCCGCCGATCTGCGGGAACTCCGCCGCGATGAAGGCCGAGACCTCCTCGACCGTCATCGCCGCCTTCCCGCGTCCGCCGCTGCCCGTCATGGCTTCCCTCCGTCGAACGGCGTCTCGACCGGCGCCTTCGATCGATTAGAATAGTATGACGCATACGAAAACGAATAGACCTTTAGGAGAGGCCACCATGTCCGAGACGAGCCCGATCACCGTCGTCGACGCCGACGGCCTGCGCCGCATCACCCTGGTCGACGCCGCCCGCCG
>JAAYVT010000072.1 GCA_012517025.1 Phyllobacteriaceae bacterium
ACGACGCTGACCGGCGCCAAGGGGCTGTTGGTGCTCGGAGCGGTGCTGCTCGGTGCCGCGTCGCCGGCGCTGATGTACGTCGCCATGGCGATCTCTCTGCCTCTGCTCGGAGGCGTCCTCACCACGCTCGGCGCCGCCGTCATCCTCGGCATGCCCTTCGAACTGGCGATGATCTCGAAGAACCAAATCGCCTTCGTGTCGGGCATGTCGATGCTCTGCGCCTTCGCTCAGTTGGTGCCGCCCTCGGCTCTCGGCGGCTATTTCGCTCAGGATCTCGTCGGCGAGGGCACCTACATGCCGATCCTGAAGAAATGCGCCATCCCGAGCCTCTTCGCCGGCGTCTTGACCATGGCGGAGCTCGTCTTCGCCAACGAGTTCGCCGCGGTCTTCGTCCCCTACTGATCCGTGAGGAGTTCGGCAATGCCTCAATACATGATCATCATGGGGCTCTACACCGCCCTGGCGATCTTCCTGCTGTACATCGTCCTGACGATCGTCTTCAGAACGAAGAATTTCTGGGAACAGGTCATGGGGATCGTCATCATCATCCCGTATCTCATGCGCATCCTGCAGATCAAGTGATGGAGCGGGAACATGGATCTCGAGAAATCTGCTCGCGCGACCGTCGCCATCGCCTTCACCGTCAGCGGCATACTGACCTGGGGTTACGTCCAGATGTGGCGGGACGACGTCATCGTTCCCGGTCCCGGCGTCACCGCGGTCAAGTGGCTCTCCGACTACCATCCCGATCTGAAGGGGACGCTCGGCGACACCCGCGTCTTCGTACTGGAGGGCAAGGAACCCGGCGGCACCTTCCTGGTGCTCGGCGGCACCCACTGCGACGAGACCGCCGGCTTCGCCGCCGCCCTCGTCCTGGTCGAACACGCCACCGTCCAGAAGGGACGGGTGATCGTCATCCCCCAGATGAACAACTCCGGTTGGACCAACAACTATCCGCAGGAGGCCCATCCCCAGTTCATCACCATCCCGCAGAAGCCCGACGGCAAAGGCCGCGTCTTCCGCTTCGGCTCGCGCACCGGCAATTCCGGCGAGTTGTGGCCGGACCCGGAAGTGTTCATCCAATACCCGCACAAGCAGAAATATTCGGGCGAAGAAATCCGCAATCCGAACCGCGCCTATCCCGGTCGACCCGACGGCACGTTCGAGGAGAACGTCGCCTACGGCATCCAGATGATGCACCGCAAGGAGCACATCGACATGCAGATCGATCTGCACGAGGGGCCGCCGGAATATCCGTTCGTCAACGGCGTGAGCTCGCACAAGCGCGCCGCCGACATCGGCAGCGCGGCGGTGCTCGAAATGCAGATGGCCGATCTCAACATCGGCATGGAGACCTCCCCGGATTCCTTCCGCGGCCTCTCCAATCTGGAGCTGGGAGACATGTTCCCCCACCTCTACGCCTTCACCTCCGAGACGGTGAACCCGATCCAGGGCAAGATCCGCGGCATCACCGACGAGTACCTGACCGTCGACGGCGTCGACGCCTTCTACGACGAGGCCGCCAAGATCGGCTTCCTGTTCACCCCCTGGCCGAACATCGGCAGTCCGCTGAAACTGCGCGTCGGCCGCAATCTGCAACTGATGCGGTCGCTGACCACGGCGCTCGCCGACGCCAAGGGCATCGACATCGTCTGGGGCGAGATGCCGACCTACAAGGATCTGATGGCCAACGGGGTCGGGCACTATCTGAACGAAGTCCCCGCCGGCACCGAGCGCCCGGGAATCCGTGCCCTGCCCGGGTTCTGGCGGTACCTGTCGAAGGCTTGGTCGAGCTGACGAACGACGGTCGGAGGGGTCTCGTCGCGACCCCTCCGATTCCGCCGGACGCGACGGGCAGTCGGCATCGACCCTTCCGATGAACGAACCCGCGGAAACCGTCTCCGTCGACCCGGCGACGGCCCCGCGCGTCGGATTCGCTTCGAGGTTCAACGCGACCCGGCCGCCGCGCGATAGACCGCCGTTTCGAAGTCCAGGAAGCCGGAGAAGGACACCG
>JAAYVT010000073.1 GCA_012517025.1 Phyllobacteriaceae bacterium
CGACCGGCGCGGCGGCCGGGGCCTGCGCGGCGACGCGATGCGGCTCGAGCGCGGCCGGCACCGGACGGCCGGCGGCACGCAGACGGTTGGCGAGGTCGGCCATGCGGACCTCCTGCGGGGTCTGCTCGGCCTTGAGGTCCTGGTCGATCCCGGTGGCGACCACCGACACCCGCACCACGCCCTCGAGTCCGTCGTCGAAGGTGGCGCCGAGGATGATGTTGGCGTCCGGATCGACCTCCTCGCGGATGCGGGTGGCGGCCTCGTCGACCTCGAACAGGGTGAGGTCCTTGCCGCCGGAGATCGAGATCAGCACGCCCTTCGAGCCCTTCATCGAGGTCTCGTCGAGCAGCGGATTGGCGATCGCGGCCTCGGCCGCCTGCAGGGCGCGCTTGTCGCCCGACGATTCGCCGGTGCCCATCATCGCCTTGCCCATGCCGCGCATGATCGAGCGGACGTCGGCGAAGTCGAGGTTGATCAGGCCTTCCTTGACCATCAGGTCGGTGATGCAGGCGACGCCCGAGTAGAGCACCTGATCGGCCATCGCGAAGGCGTCGGCGAAGGTGGTCCGCTCGTTGGCGATGCGGAACAGATTCTGGTTGGGGATGACGATGAGCGTGTCGACGCTCTTCTGCAGCTCGGTGATGCCGCTGTCGGCGACCTTCATCCGCCGCGCGCCCTCGAACTGGAACGGCTTGGTGACGACGCCGACGGTGAGGATGCCCATCTCGCGCGCCGCCTTGGCGATCACCGGGGCCGCACCGGTGCCGGTGCCGCCGCCCATGCCGGCGGTGATGAACACCATGTGGGCGCCGGTCAGGTGATCGTTGATCTCGTCGAGGACTTCGTCGGCCGCCGCCCGGCCGACCTCCGGCATCGAGCCCGCGCCCAGACCCTCGGTGACCGCGACGCCCATCTGGATCAGGCGTTCCGCCTTCGACAGGGTCAGCGCCTGCGCGTCGGTGTTGGCCACGACGAAATCCACGCCCTTGAGGCCGGCCTGGATCATGTTGTTGACGGCGTTGCCACCGGCCCCACCGACACCGAAAACGGTGATCCTCGGCTTCAATTCCCGAATGTCGGGCATCTTCAGATTGAGCGTCATGGCATCCTCGCTAGTCCCGCCCATGGGCGCCGGGCAGGTGTCCTCGTCCCCGATCGATCCGATCACGCCGTCTTCCCGGCGATCCGACCCACTCATCACCAACTCTCCTTCAGCCACTGGCCGACTCGGGCGAGGTAGTGCCCCCCCGTACCGGACGACGGCCGACGCTGATGACGAAGATCGAACTGCTCGATCTGAGCCACCTGCGGATAGATCAAAAGGCCGACGGCGGCGGCGAACGCCGCCCCCTTGGCCGCCTGCGGCAACCCGGCGATGCCGAGCGGCCGCCCGAGGCGGACGTTCCGCCCGAGAATGCGACGCGCCACCTCGACCACGCCGGTCAGCTGGCTCGCCCCGCCGGTCAACACCACGCGCTTGCCGACCCGGCCGGCGAAACCGGAATTGGCCAGTCGATCGCGCACCAGCTCGAGGATCTCCTCGACGCGGGGGCGGATGATGCGAGTCAACGCGCCGCGCGGCACGTTGAAGACGTCGTGGCGCTCCGCTCCGACCGACGACACCCCGATCACCTCGTGGTCGTCGGAGGAGGTGGCGAGCGCCGAGCCGTGCAGCGTCTTGATGCGCTCGGCGTCGGCGACCCGGGTCGAGAGCCCCTGGGCGATGTCCATGGTGACGTGGTGACCGCCGATGGCGATCGCGTCGACGTGGCAGAAGGCGCCGTCGGCGAACACCGCCATCGAAGTGGTGCCGCCGCCCATGTCGACGCAGGCCACTCCGAGATCGGCCTCGTCGTCGACCAACGTGGCGAGCCCCGCCGCATAGGGCGTGGCGACGATCGTCTCGACCTCGAGATGGCAACGGTTGACCGCCAGCTCGAGATTGCGCACCGGCGCGCAGTCGGCTCCGACCACGTGCATGTCGACGGCGAGTTTCTCGCCGAGCATGCCGACCGGATCCTTGATGCCGCGCGTGCCGTCGAGGGCGTAGCCGATCGGCAGCGAATGGATGAGGGTGCGGTCTTCGGTCAGCGAATGGGTCGCACCGGCCGCCAGCACCCGCTGGATGTCCGCCTCGTCGACGGTCTCGCCGGCGACGTCGACGTTGGCCCGATAGACCTCCGAGCGCAGCCGCCCGGCGGTGATGTTGAGGATCAGCGATTCGATGGTCAACCCGGCCATCCGCTCGGCCGCGTCGACGGCGAGACGGATCGACTGTTCCGCCTCGTCGAGGTTGACCACCATGCCCGACTTCATGCCGCGCGAGCGCTGCATGCCGTAGCCGAGCACGGTCATGTCGTGAGTGCGGCCGGGCAACACCTTGTCGACCGCTCGCGGGGTCAGCTTGGCGATCAGGCAGGTGACCTTGGTCGAGCCGACGTCGAGCACCGAGACCACGGTCGCCCGGCGGTTCGACAACGGCCGCATCCGCGGCACGGCATGATCGGCGGGAGGCTGCGTCGTCATCCCTTCGCCTCCTTCTTCGCGCCGGTCTTGATCCGCATCTGCTCGCGCCGCGCGTCCGCCGCGGCGTCCGACAGGCGCACGAACAGGCGATCCGGTACGCGCATGTCGACGACCACCAGGTCGCGATCGAGCAGCTTCTTCGCCGCCTGGAGATCGGCCACCCGCTGCAGCGCGGCGGCCGGGTTCTCCTCCGGCAGCAGAATTTCGATGCCGTCGACGGTGATCAGGTTCCACCGCCGCTCCGCCACCAAGACCGCCGCGCGGATGCGCGGGCGCAGCGCCGGCACCGCATTCATCAGGTCGACCGCCTCTTGGACACGCCCGTTGGCGCCCTGCCCGACGATCAGCGGCAGGCCGGCGTTGCGGGTCTCCAGCACGTCGCTCATCACCGCGCCGGTGCGATCGACCACCCGCACCTTGCCGTCGTCCTGCCACAGCGCGAACGGCCGGCGCTCGGAGAGGTTCACCACGATGCGGTTCGGAAACAGTTTCTTCACCTGGACGTCGGCGATCCACGGGATCTCGGCGATGCGCTGACGCGCCCGCTCGACGTCGACCATCAATAGCGACGAGGTCTGCGTGACGTCGATGCGATCGGAGATCTCGGTCGAATCGGCTTCCGACAGCCCCCGGATCTCGATCGAGGAGACGGCGAAACCCATGCCGGCGGTGAACGCGTCGACGGTGGTGCGCCAGGTCCCCGACAGCGCCATGCCGTAGACGCCCCAGGCGCCGAGGAAGGCGAGCGCGGCGAAGGTCCCCTGCATCGGCTTGACCGAGGAGAAGGCGCCGTCGACGGCGCGGATCGAACGGCGCAAGACGCGCATCGCCCGCCGCCAGTGGAAGCCCGCGTCGCGGGGCATCTCACGGGCATACGGGAAGCGCTCGATCCGCTCTCGTC
>JAAYVT010000074.1 GCA_012517025.1 Phyllobacteriaceae bacterium
GCCGCCGCGCCCGCCGCCGAGGGTCCCGCCGCGCCGCCGACCGAGGGCGTGACCGGGCCGCGTCGCGGTCTCGCCGCCTCGGCCTCGCTGGTGTGGGCCTTCGCCCGCCGCGAGGGACTGGAGATCCTGCGCGACCGGGTGCGGCTCTCCTTCGCCGTCGCCGGCTCCTTGCTCCTCCTGATCCTCTTCGCCTTCGGCGTCTCCTTCGACGTCGAGAACCTGCCATTCGCCGTCTACGACCGCGACCAATCGATCGAGAGCACCCGCTTCGTCGAGGCGTTCCGCGGCACCCGCTACTTCACCGAGCGCCCGCCGGTTTCGAGCGAGGCCGAGATCGACCGCCGGCTGGTGTCGGGCGAGTTGCGGCTGGTGGTGAACATCCCGCCGAATTTCGGCGCCGATCTCCTCGCCGGCCGCCGCCCGGAGGTGGGCGTCGCCGTCGACGGCGCCAACACCTTCCGCGCCGAGACGGTGAAGGCCTACGTGCAAGGCGTGGTGCTGTCCTGGATGTCGCGGGTCGCCGCCGACGTCGGCGGACCGGGCACCTCGTTGGCGCTGCCCTTCGATCTCAGGACCCGCCTCGCCTACAATCAGGCCTTCGTCTCGGTCGACGCCATCACCCCCGGCGTGATCATGCTGCTGCTGGTCCTGATCCCGGCGGCGATGACCGCGGTCGGGGTGGCGCGCGAGCGCGAGATCGGCTCGATCGCCAATTTCGAGGCCTCGCCCGCCTCGGTGGTCGAGTTCCTGGTCGGCAAGCAGCTGCCCTACGTGGCGGTCGGCATGGTGAGTTTCGTCACTCTCGTCGCCTGCGCCCGTCTCGCCTTCGGGGTGCCGTTCCACGGCTCGGCAGTCGCGTTGACCCTCGGCGCGACGCTCTACGTCTTTGCCGCCACCGCCTTCGGCCTGCTGGTTTCGACGCTCGTGCGCACCCAGGTCGCGGCGATCATGGCGGCGGCGATCCTGACGGTGGTGCCGACCATCAACTTCTCCGGCTTCATCAATCCGATGTCGTCGATCGAAGGGGTCGGCCGCTGGATGGGCCTGTTCTTCCCGGCGGCGTGGTTCCAGACCATCTCGGTCGGCTCCTTCGCCAAAGGCGTCGGCGCGCTCGATCTGATGACCTGCGATATGGCGCTCGCCGCCTTCGGTGTCGTCTTCATCGCGCTCGCCGCGCTCGTCCTGAACAAGCAGGAGGCGTGATCATGCGCCGCTTCTTCTCGAACCTGCTGCGTCTCGGGGTGAAGGAACTGGCGAGCCTGCGCCACGACCCGATGATGCTGTTCCTGATCGTCTACGCCTTCTCCGCCGCGGTGGTGTTCGTCTCCACCGGCGTCAAGCTGGAGGTCTCCAACGCCGCCGTCGCGGTGGTCGATCAGGATCGCTCCGAGCTCTCCACCCGCCTGACCGACGCCTTCGTGCCGCCGTTCTTCCAAAAGCCGATGCTGATCGGCGCCGACGAGGTCGATCGTGCCATGGACGTCGGCCGCTTCGGCTTCGTGCTGCAGTTTCCGCCGGATTTCGAGGCCGACGTGCTGCGCGGTCGCGCCCCCGGCGTCGGCCTGACCGTCGACGCCACCGTGATGGTGCAGGCCGGCAACGGCGCCGCCTACATCCAGAGCATCCTGCTGCGGGAGGCCGCCGTCTGGCTGCATTCCAAGGGCATCGAGGCGCAACTGCCGATCGCCGTGGTGTCGCGCGTCTGGTTCAACCCCAACGTCGAGGGGCGCTGGTTCTCCTCGATCATGCAGCTGATCAACTCGATCGTCATCCTGTCGATCCTGCTGGTCGGCGCCGCCGTCATCCGCGAGCGCGAGCACGGCACCATCGAGCACCTCTTGGTGATGCCGGTCACCGCCGTGGAGATCGCGCTCGCCAAGATTCTGGCGAACGGCGCGGTGCTGCTCCTCGCCTCGGTGCTGTCGATCGAACTGGTGATCCGCGGTTTCCTCGGCGTGCCGGTCGGCGGCTCCCGCATCCTCTTCCTGTTCGGCACCACGATCTTCCTGTTCTCGACCACCGCGCTCGGCATCCTGATCGCCACGCTGGCCCGTTCGATGCCGCAGTTCGCGCTGATGTCGATCCCGGTCTTCACCACCATGCTGCTGCTCTCCGGCAACATGACGCCGCTCGAGAGCATGCCGACGATCCTGCAGTGGGTGATGCACGCCTCGCCCTCGGTCTATTACGTGCAGTTCTCCCAAGGCGTCCTCTACCGCGGCGCCGGTCTCGACATCGTCTGGCGACCGGTTCTGATCATGGCGGGGCTCGGCGCGGTGTTCCTCGCCTATGCCACCCATCGGTTCCGCATCATGTTGGCGAACTCGACCTGAGCGGCCGCGCCGCGGCACGCCGTCGCAGACGCGCGCGGCGGCCGACACGTTAAGCGATCGAAACGGAATCTCCACGATTTCCGCAGGAGTTCCGTAAGGACTCGATCGTAGGATGATCTCGAAAAGTGTAGCTGCCCGTCGGTTTCCGGGTGGCTCGCCGCCGGTCGGCGCCCCGCGCGCTTCGGCTCGACGCTTCGAGGTTGGACGACATGAGCAGAACGGGTCGGAGACTGCGCGACCTCATCGGGCAATGCCGCGGCAACGTCGCGGTGGTGTTCGCCTTGACCGTTTCGGGCATGATCCTGATCGGCGGCGGCGGCATCGATCTCATGAAGATGTCGAGCAACCGCAAATATCTGCAGGAACGGGTCGACGCCACCGCGCTCTACGTCGCCAACGGTCTGACCTCCTCCACGCTCGGCACGGCGCAGTCCAAGGCACAGACCAAGCTGGCCGCCATCGTCGAACCCTCGCACGGCACGCTCGCCGACATCGCCACCTCGACGACCGACGGCACGCTGACCCTGTCGGCCTCGCTGACCACCCGGTCGAGCTTCCTCGGGCTGATCGGCCTCGCCAATCTGGTCACCGAGGCGTCGTCGACGGTGACCTGGGGCGAGACCTCGCTCGAAGTCGCCCTCGTCCTCGACAACACCGGTTCGATGGCGGACAGCGGCAAGATCGACGCGTTGAAGTCGGCCGCCACCAACATGGTGACGACGCTCGCCGCCAAGACCACGTCGGCCAATTCGGTGAAGTTCGCGCTGGTGCCCTTCGCCACCTTCGTCAACGTCGGCTCCGGCTATTCGACCGCCTCTTGGATCGATTCGACCGGCCTGTCGCCCAATCACTCGACCTATTTCTCGACGTCGCTCAATCGGTTCACGCTCTATACCGCGCTCGGCAAGTCGTGGCCGGGCTGCGTCGAGACGCGGCCCTCGCCCTACGACGTCGACGACACCCCACCCTCCGTCGCCAACCCGTCGACCCTGTTCGTACCGTCGTTCCATCCCGACGAGCCGAAAAGCACTTGGTTCTACACCTACGCCAACAGCTATCTCGGCGACGTGACCAACTCGAACGACGAGATCACCAAGCTGACATATGCACCGAAATACACCAGCTTGACGGGCAAAGACTTTTCAGTTTCGACCTTTTACAGCAACTATCAAGTGGCGAAGGGGCCGGGCTTCTTCTGCGACGTCAAGCCGATCGTCCGCCTGACCACCAACACCACCACCATCAACAACGCGATCAACGCGCTGACGGTGTCCGGCTCGACCAACATCCCCGAAGGCCTCGCCTGGGGGTGGCGCATGGTGTCGCCGCAGGGACCGTTCTCCGACGGCCAGAGCTACAGCTCGAACACGCTGAAGATCGTGGTGTTGTTGACCGACGGCACCAACGCCATCAACACCTTCAACACCCCGCTCGGCGGCGCCTATTCGAGCTGGGGCTATCCCTATTCGAACCGCCTCGGCAACAGCCCCGGCACCAACCTGCGCGACGGTCTCGACGCCAAGACCCGCACGGTGTGCTCGGCGATCAAGGCCAAGGGCATCAAAGTCTACACCGTCGGCTTGATGATCGACGACACCGCCGGTCAGCAGCTGCTCTCCGATTGCGCCTCCGGCACCGACTATTATTACAACTCGCCGAGCGCCGGCCAGTTGAGCGCGGTCTTCACCTCGATCGCTCAGAAGATCATCAAGCTGCGCATCGCACGGTGAGGCGGCCGCTCACAGCGGCAGCGCCTGCGATGTCTTGATCTCTTCCATCACCGCGTATGTGCGCGTCTCGCGTACCCCCGGCAGCGGCAGGATGACCTCGGCGAGGAAGCGCCGATAGGCGGTCATGTCGCGCACCCGCGCCTTGATCAGATAATCGAAGCCGCCCGCCACCAGATGGCATTCGAGCACCTCGCCGGCCCGTTTCACCTGGCGGGCGAAGGCGTCGAAGACGTCGGGCGAGGTCCGATCGAGCAGCACCTCCACGAACACCAGCAGCCCTCGTCCCAGTTGCACCGGATCGAGCTCGGCGTGGAACCCGCGGATGAATCCGTCGCGGATCAGCCGCCGCATCCGCTCGGCGGTGGCGGTCGCCGACAGGCCGATCCGCTCGGAGAGATCGGCGACGGTGATGCGGCCGTCCTCCTGCAACACGGCGAGGATGCGGCGATCGAGGCGATCGATTTCGTCGATGTCTTCGTTCATGTGGTCATTCTTAGCGAAATCCGCGGCAACATGCCATCAGTTCGATGAAAGACGTGGTCGATCCGAGGATATCATGAGGAATGAGCGGTCGACGGGCTCCGCTGCCGTCCGATCGATCCCCCCCTCCCGGAGAGCCCGATGACGCCCGTTCCTCCCTTCGATCGGATCCCCCCCTTCCGCCCGCCCTACGCCCCCGACGACGCCGCCCTCGTCGCCGATCTTCTGGCCGAGACGACGCTCTCGCCCGAAGCCCGCGCCCGGGTGGACGCCACCGCGACCCGGCTGATCGGCAAGATCCGCGGCGAGACCGGCGGCTTCGGCGTCGAGGAGTTCCTGCGCGAATACGCGCTGACCACCCGAGAGGGGCTGGCGCTGATGGTGCTCGCCGAGGCGCTGCTGCGCGTCCCCGACGCCGCCACCGCCGATCGCCTGATCGAGGACAAGCTGGCGGAGGCCGAGTTCGAGAACCACGAGCGCGTCTCCGACGCTTGGCTGGTGTCGGCCTCGGCCTGGGCGATGGGCCTCACCGCCCGCGTCTTCCGCCCCGGCGAAACCCCGACCGGCATCCTCTCCGGCATGGTCAAGCGGCTCGGCCGGCCGACCATCCGCACCGCGGCGCGGCAGGCGATGCGGGTGATGGGCCATCAGTTCGTGCTCGGCCAGACCATCGAGGCGGGTCTGGCGCGGGCCAAGTCCCTCGAGGCCAAGGGCTGGCGCCATTCCTACGACATGCTCGGCGAGGGTGCCCGCACCCGCGCCGACGCCGATGCCTATCTCGCCTCCTACGCCATGGCGATCGAGAAGATCGGGAAGGCCGCCGGCCCCGGCGCGCTGCCGGCGCGGCCGGGCATCTCGGTCAAGCTGTCGGCCATCCATCCTCGCTACGAGGCGGTCAACGCCGAGGCGGTGATGCGCGAGCTGGTGCCGGATCTGCTCGATCTCGCCCGCAAGGCCAAGGAGTACGACCTCAACTTCACCGTCGACGCCGAGGAGGCCGACCGGCTCGAGCTCTGCCTCGACGTGATCGCCGCCACTCTCGCCGATCCCTCGCTCGCCGGCTGGAGCGGCTTCGGTCTGGCGATCCAGGCCTATCAGAAGCGCGCCGTCGCCGAGGTCGATTGGATCATCGGCCTCGCCGAGAACCTCGATCGCCGCATGATGGTGCGCCTCGTCAAGGGCGCCTATTGGGACACCGAGATCAAGCGCGCCCAGGAGCGCGGCCTCGACGACTTCCCGCTGTTCACCCGCAAGGCGGCGACCGATCTCTCCTATCAGGCCTGCATGCGCAAGCTGCTCGCCGCCCGTCCGCGCATCTATCCGCAGTTCGCCGGCCACAACGCCGTGACCATGGCCGAGGTCTGCGAGATCGCCGGACCCAAGGGCGCCGGCGACCCCGGCTTCGAGTTCCAGAAGCTGCACGGCATGGGCGACGCACTGCATCGCGCCGTGGTCGAGGAGGACGGCTGGCCCTGCCGCATCTACGCCCCCTGCGGCGGCCATCGCGATCTGCTCGCCTATCTCGTCCGCCGCCTGCTGGAGAACGGCGCCAACTCCTCCTTTGTCGCGAAGGTCGGCGACGCGAGCGTGCCGGTCGAGGCGCTGCTGGTCACGCCCGAGCAGGAACTCGCCGGCGGCACCAAGCCGCGCCACGCCCACATCCCCCGCCCGCGCGATCTCTTCGGCACCCGCCTCAATTCGCGCGGCCTTGAATTCGGCGTCGCCGCCGAGAAGGAAGCTCTGATGTCCGCTCTCGCCTCGCATGCCGCCGACCTCTACGACGCCGCCCCGGTGATCGACGGCAAGGGCCGCCCCGGCACGTTCCGCGATCTGGTCGCCCCCGCCGATGGCGAGACCCCGGTCGGCCGGGTCAGCGAGGCGACGCCGGAGCTCGCCGGCGAGGCGATGGCCCGTGCCGCCGCCGGTTTCCCCGCCTGGGCCGCGACCCCGGCGGAGACCCGGGCCGCCGCGCTCGAACGTCTCGCCGACGCGCTCGAGCAGAACCGCGA
>JAAYVT010000075.1 GCA_012517025.1 Phyllobacteriaceae bacterium
CGCGCTCGAGGACTGGAGCTTCGAGCGCTCCGGCGACGACGAGATCACGGTCTCGATCGCCGGGTCGTGGTGCGACTACCACGTCTCCGTCTCGTGGATGGAGGACGTCGAGGCGCTGCATCTGGCCTGTGCCTTCGACCTCAAAGTGACGGAGGTCCGCCGCGCCGAGGTGATGCGCCTGCTGACGATGGTCAACGAGCAGATGTGGCTCGGCCACTTCGATCTGTGGTCGGGCGACGGCGTGGTGATGTATCGCCACGCCCTGTTGCTGGCCGGCGGCGCCGAGCCCTCGGCCCGCCAGATCGGCGCCATGATCGTCGGCGCCATCGAGGCGTGCGACCGTTATTATCAAGCCTTCCAGTTCGTCGTCTGGGCCGGCCGTTCGGCCTCCGAGGCGCTGGAGGGCGCCCTCTTCGAAACCGTAGGCAACGCATGATCGACACCTTCTCCGCCACGTCTCCCCTGGTTCTCGTCGGTTGCGGCAAGATGGGCGGCGCGATGCTCACCGGATGGCTCGACCGGGGCCTGTCGCCCGGCGGCGTGATCGTGGTGGAGAAGATGCCGTCCGACGCCCTCCGCGCGCTCGCCGCCGAGCGCGGCTTCGTCCTGCGTCCGACCCCGCCGGACGACGTCGTCGCCCGGGTGCTGCTGGTGGCGGTGAAGCCGCAGGGCCTCGACGCCACTCTGCCGACCGTGAAGCCGCTGGTCGACGCCGGAACCGTGGTGGTCTCGGTGGTCGCCGGCAAGACCATCGCCACCTATCACGACGGCCTTTCGATCGACCGCATCGTCCGCACAATTCCCAACACCCCGGCCCAGGTCGGGCGCGGCATCACCGCCGCCGCCGCCGCACCCGCCGTCACCGCCGCCGACCGCGCCCTGGTCGCCGCCCTGCTCGCGGCGATCGGCAAGGTCGAATGGGTCGAGGCCGAGGATCAGATCGACCTCGTCACCGCCGTCTCCGGCTCCGGCCCGGCCTACGTCTTCCAAATGGTGGAGGCGCTCGCCGCCGCCGGCGCCGCCGCCGGCCTGCCCGCCGAGCTCTCCGCCCGTCTCGCCCGCGCCACCGTCGAGGGCGCCGGCGAACTCCTGTTCCAGAGCGAGAAGAGCGCCGAGCAGCTGCGCATCGACGTCACCTCGCCCGCCGGCACCACCGCCGCCGCCCTGGCGGTGCTGATGGATCCGGCGCGCGGCCTGACCCCGATCCTCACCGAGGCGGTCGCCGCCGCCGCGAAACGCTCGCGCGAACTCGCCGGCTGACACCGGGCGCGGCGCGTTCCGATCCCTTCGAAACGTCGAGCGCGAGGGCGAGCCGCCCCCGCCTCACGCCCCTTTCTGCTTCGCCGCGAGCTCGGCGTCGATCGCCGCCACCCGGGCCGCCGCCGGCCGCTCCGCGAAACGCTCGACGTAAGCCGCGATCTCCGGCGTCGCCGGGATCAATCCGAATTTCTTCAGCCAGGTCAATGCCGAGCCCCACACGCCGTCGGCGACGGTGAAGCGCTCGCCGAGGAACCACGGTCCCTTCGCCAACTGCCCGACCACCGCCGCCACCGTGTCCTCGTAGGACCCGTAACCGGCGGCGCTCGCCTTCGGCGCCTCCCAACCCATCGCCTTCTGCAGCACCGCCGGTTCGACGCAGTCGCCGTAGAAGAACAGCCAGCGCAGGAGATCGGCGCGCAGCGGATCGTCCGGACGCGGACAGAGACCGGTGTCGGGGAAGAGATCGCCGAGATAGAGCGCGATTGCGCCCTGCTCGCTGACGATCGCCTCGCCGTGGCGCAACGCCGGCACCTTGCCCATCGGATTGATCGCCAGATAGTCCGGCCGCTTGTGCTCGCCCTTCGCCAGATCGAGGACGTGCAGCCGATAGGGCACGCCCATCTCCTCGAGCAGCCGGAGCGTGCCGGACGACCGCGTGTGCGGGGCGTGGAACAGCGTGATCGGTCTGTCGTTCATCGAATCCTCCCTGGACTTCGTTCCGTCGTGTGATAGAACAAATATAGAACGATCGCAAGTGCCGCGTGCGAATCGCTCGCCTGCTCGACACCGCCGCCCCGCGCCGCTTCGGAAGAGATTACCGCTTCGCCCCACTCTCGACGCGATCCACGCGTCGAATGCCACCTCCCCGTTCGGATCGGAGCTGGTCCCGTGCGCTTCGCCCTTCCCGTCTCGTCGGCGATCGTCCTCGCGCTCGCCATTCTCCTCGCCCCCGCCCCGGCCGATGCCGCCGGGCGTCTCGCCGCCGCCTTCGCCTGCCGCGCAGATCGAGCCCGGCTGTGCGACGGCGTCCGCCCCGGCGGCGGCGCGGTCTTCGCCTGCCTGCGCGAAAAGCTCGACGACCTCTCGCCCGACTGCCGCGACGCTCTCCTCGCCGCCGCCGACGCCGGCGCCGGCGCGGAGCGCCCGTCGAGCGGCCGTGTCCTCGCCGACCTCCCCTACGGCTCCGACCCGAAGCAACGCCTCGACGTCCATCTCCCCGAGGCACCCCGGGCCGCGCCGATTCTGGTGATGGTGCACGGCGGCGCCTGGGTGATCGGCGACAAGAACGCCGACGCCGTCGTCGACGCCAAGGTCGCCCATTGGCGCCCACGCGGCTGGATCTTCGTCACCGTCGGCTACCGGCTGCTGCCCGCCGCCGACGTCGCCACCCAGGCCGAGGACGTCGCCCACGCCCTCGCCTACGTCCAGGCCCACGCCGGCGAATGGGGCGGCGATCCCCGTGCCGTCGTGCTCATGGGCCACTCGGCCGGCGCCCATCTCGCCGCTCTGCTCGCCGCCGATCCGTCGATCGTGACGCGCGCCGGCGGGCGCCCCTGGCGCGGCACGGTGGCCCTCGACAGCGCCGTCTACGATGTGCCGGCGATGATGAGCGGACGCCATCTGCGCCTCTACGATCGCGCCTTCGGCGCCGATCCGGCCACTTGGCGCGGGCTCTCCCCGCTCGACCGGCTCTCCGGCCGTCCGGCGCCGATGCTGCTCGTCTGCTCGACCCGGCGAGACGAGTCCTGCCCGCAGGCCCGGCGCTTCGCCGCCGCGGTGGAGGGCCGAGGCGGTCGCGCCGAGGTCTTCGCCACCCCGCAGAGCCACCGCGAGATCAACCGCGACCTCGGCACCGCGAACGCCGAGACCGCTGCCGTCGACGCCTTCCTCGCCGGGTTGCCGCGATGACGCCTCGAACGGCCGAAAACCTTGCCATTCGGCCGTCCCGGTGCTATGAGCCGCGCCGTTCCCACACGCCGACACCCCTGGAGGCACCGTGAGGGACCGCTTTCGCGCGCCCGTGAGGACCCGTGACGGCGAGCCGAAGAGGCCGGTCGACCGGCCTCTTTTCATTTGTTTTTCGAAAGGAAGCACCCCATGAGCCGCAAATCTTACGAGCTCGAGGCCTCGGTGCGCGAACG
>JAAYVT010000076.1 GCA_012517025.1 Phyllobacteriaceae bacterium
ACCTTCCGCGCCGCGCTCGCCCGGCTCGAGGCCGGCGGCGCGCACGTCGTCGCCCGCTCGTCGATCTGGCGCACCCCGCCCTGGGGCAAGACCGATCAGCCGGCCTTCCTCAACGCCTGCATCCGGGTCGAGACCGCGCTCGCGCCGCACCAGTTGTTGGCACTGTGCCTCGCCACCGAGACCGCGCTCGGCCGGGTACGGACCGAGAAGTGGGGCCCGCGCACCCTCGACCTCGACCTCCTCGACGTCGCCGGCGTGACGCTCGCGACGCCCGATCTGACCCTGCCGCACCCGTTCCTCGCCGAGCGCGCCTTCGTGCTGGCGCCGCTCGGCGAGATCGCCCCCGACCGGGTGATCGGCGGGCGGAGCGTGCGTGCGATGCTGGCGGCGATCGACGCCGCCGGGCTCGTCCCGATCGGCCCGCTCGCCTGACGCGTAAACCACCGGAATCGAATTCTCGAGAACCGGAATCGTCGTGTGAAGAGGCGGAATCGACACGTGAAGTCGTGCGAGGATCGCCTTCGCCGCGGCGCCCAAGCGATTCCCGCGAAAAGGCTTTTCGCCGTCCTTCAGACGCCGCGCCGGCGCGCCAGATCGTCGATCAGCGCCTCGACCGTCGCCGGGTCGTCGGTGATCGTCTCGAACCCGCCGCCGAAGGCGCGGAAGCCCTCGACGTGGTCCGCCGTCACCCCGACCAGCAGCGGCACCCCGAGTTCGACCGCCTTCTCGACCACCTGACGGAAGCCGTGTCCCTCGATCTCGCGCTTGCCGAATTTCGACAGCACCAGGAGATCGGGCAGCCGCTCGGCGTCGAGCGCGGCGAGCGCCAGCCCCGCCGCCTCCTCGAGCGCGGAATGGTCCATGCGACAGCCGCGGGTGTCCTTGCCGCGATCCTCGGAGAGCGCGATCCGCCGCCCGCTGGCGAGATCGACCAGCGTCATGTCGCAGCGCCGCCGCTCCGGCCGGCGCTCGTCGTGCTGGATCATTCCGGCGACGACGAGCCCGGCGGCGACGGCGGCGTCGGCGAAGCGCGACACCACCGCGCCCTCGCCGGTGGCGTAGACGAAGGCCGCCAGGATCGGATCGCCCACCGCCATGCTCACTTCCCCTTCGGCCGGAAGGCGACCATGCGCTCCGGCTTGGTGTCGAGCCGATAGCCGCCGGCCAGATCGATGCAGTAGGGCACCGCCGGCATCACCGCGTCGAGGCAGTCGCGGATCGACGACGGCTTGCCCGGCAGGTTGATGATCAGCGACGCGCCGCGGAGCCCCGCCTCCTGCCGCGACAGGATCGCGGTCGGCACGATGGTCAGGCTCTTCGCCCGCATCGCCTCGCCGAAGCCCGGCATCATCCGGTCGCAGACCGCAAACAGCGCTTCCGGCGTGACGTCGCGCGGCGACGGTCCGGTGCCGCCGGTGGTGACCACCAGCGAACAGCCCTCGACGTCGCAGAGCTCGATCAGGGCCTGCTCGATGTCGTCCCGCTCGTCCTCGACCAGGCGTTTGACGATGCGGTACGGGGTGGAGAGCACTTCGTCGAGATAGGCCTCGATCGCCGGACCGGAGAGGTCCTCGTAGACGCCGCGGGTGGCGCGGTCGGAGACGGTGACGACACCGATCGGAACGGCGGGGGTGGCTTCGGCAACGGACATCGCGGTTCTCTCGACGAAACGACGGCGCGGGCGGATGCCCGAGCTTCTCCCGCATCAAAGCCCCGGCTCTTATCCGGGATCAAGGGCGCGTCCGGTCGCGCGTGAGAACACTCCCCGAAGAATTTCTCTCGATCCCGGAGATCCGACATGGCGAGAACCGCCGAGAGCCTGCGTGCCCATCGCGGCCCCGCCCTGCTGCAGGGCGGGTTCCGCCCCTTCTTCCTGTTCGCCGCCCTCTGGGCCGCGATCGCGATCGCCCTGTGGCTACCGTTCTTCGAGGGGCGGATCGCGCTGCCGACCGCCTTCGCGCCGCTCGATTGGCACGTCCACGAACTGCTCTACGGCTACGGCCCGGCGGCGATCGCCGGCTTCCTCCTGACCGCCGTCCCCAATTGGACCGGTCGCCTGCCGGTGGTCGGCCGCCCCCTCGCCGTCCTCGTCGGCCTGTGGGCGCTCGGCCGCCTCGCCGTGACCTTCTCCGCCCTCCTCGGCGCCGTCCCGGCGGCCATCCTCGACGCCCTCTTCCTCCTGGCGCTCGCCTTCGTCGCCGGCCGCGAGGTCTGGGTCGGAAAGAACCGGCGCAATCTGAAGGTCGTCGCCGTCGTCGCGTTGCTCGCCCTCGGCAACCTCGTGTTCCATTTCGAGACGATCCGTTTCGGCGCGGCGTCCTTCGGCACCCGCATCGGCATCGCCGCCGAGGTGATGCTGATCGTGATCATCGGCGGCCGCATCGTCCCGAGCTTCACCATCAACTGGCTGCGCGGACGCGGTCCCGGCCGCTCCGCCACTCCCTTCGGCCGCTTCGACATGGTGGTGAGCCTCGCCACCGCCGCCGCGTTGGCGCTGTGGGTGGTCCTGCCGGAGGGAAAGCCGACCGGCGTCGCCCTCGGCCTCACCGGCCTCGCCCATCTCGCCCGCCTCGCCCGCTGGGCCGGTTGGCGGACCTGGGAGGAGAAGCTGGTGGTGGTGCTGCACGTCGCCTATGCCTTCGTCGGCCTCGGCTTCCTGCTCCTCGCCGCGAGCCTGCTCGGCGCCCCGCTCGCCCCCTCCGCGGCGCTGCACGCCTGGACGATCGGCGCGATCGCGCAGATGACGCTGGCGGTGATGACGCGGGCGAGCCTCGCCCACACCGGCCGGCCGCTCCACGCCACCCGGGTGATCGCGATCCTCTATCTCGGCGCCTTCGTCGCCGTGCTCGCGCGCATCGCCATGGGGTTCGGCGGGCTCGAATTGGTGTTCCTTCATCTGGCCGCCGTCGGCTGGCTGGTCGCCTTCGCCGGCTTCGTGCTGGTCTATCGTCCGATCCTGACCACGCCGCGCTGAGACGATCGACCCCGTGAATGCGAAAAGGGCGACCCGAGGGCCGCCCTTCGTCGTTTCGTGGGAAAGCGCGATCACTGCCCCATCGGCTTCATCGCGCCGTGGTCCATCGGCATCGCGCCGGAATGCTCCGGCATCTTCGCCGCCATGTCCTCGACCTGGAACTCGACGTCGACCTTGCCGGCCTTCTCGAAGGTGAGCGTGCCCTTGAACGACGTGCCGGCGGCGAACTGTGCCTTGAGGCCGATGAACATGACGTGATGGCCGCCCGGCTTCAGCTCGACCTTGCCGCCGGCCGGCACCACGACGCCGTCGTCGAGCGCCCGCATCTTCATCACGCCGTCGACCACCGCCATCTCGTGGAGCTCGACTTTCTGCGACACGTCGGCGGAGACCGCGACCAGCCGATCCGCCGTCGTCCCGGTGTTGGTGATGGTCAGATAGCCGCCGCCGACCGGCGCCGACTTCGGGGTGGCGCGGCTCCACGGATGGCCGATCTCCAGCGCGCCGAGTTTGTAGCCGTGCGCGAGCGCCGCGCCGGTGGTGAGAAGCGCCAGCCCTGAGGCGAGCGCGAGGGTACGAAGGGTCTTCATCGGAAAAATCTCTCTCGTGTCGGATCCGCCGGGCCGGCGCCCGCCGTCGTGCGTGCGATCGGCGACTTCGACCACGGCGCGGGGGTCTCGTCCTTGTCGTACGACAAGTCGGATCACCCGAGCGCGGGCGGTCCCCGCGCCGTCGCGGTCGGCGCGTCGCGGCCGCGGCCACGTTCGTCGCCGAAGACGAGACGTCCGAGTGGGAGGTCGATCGGCGGCGGCGGCACGATCTCCGCCACCGCCCCGAGGCCCGGCGCGGCCGCCAGCAGACAGGCATCGCACACCGTGATCGCGACCCGGGTCGTGGGTTTGCCGCCGTGGTCCTCAACGACGACGCGCGCCACGCACACCGAACCGAACGAGATCCCGCCCGCCGCCACCAGATCCTCGCCGGTGGAAAAGCCGGGCAGCGGGCGATGGGCGAAGCCGACGAGCAGCGAGGCCACCGTGAGACACACGGCGGCCGCAAATCGCAGCCAACGTCGGCGAAGACCCTCGTTCATGACGAGAGCATGCGAAATGTCGAAACGCGTCGTCAATCGGCAGATCTCGCCGAATCGTCGATCGTCCACGGCCTTGCGCCGAGGCGGTGGTCGTGCTTACGGTGACGCCAGGACGGTGCCGCTTCGGTGCTTCGCCGCGGCGGCCCAAGAGGGAACACGGGAGAGGAATCGCTCGATTCCGGTGCCGTGGCCGCCCCCGCGACCGTAAGCGGAGAGGGTTCGCTCCCTCGGGCCGTGCTCCGCACGACCGGCCACTGATCTCCCCCGAGGCCACCCGGGGACGGCGAGATCGGGAAGGCCCGAGCGAACCTCGAGACCCGCGAGCCGGGAGACCTGCCGTCCGCAGTGAGCGTCGTTCGCGTCCCTCGGGCGGGGTGTCCCGGCAGGCGAAATCGCGGCTCCCCGAGGTGGGAGACGCCGAGAAATCGGGCGGCGCGCTCGAAGATCGAGGTGGACTACCATGCACATCATGGAAGGTTTCCTTCCCGCGTCCCACGCCGCCGGGTGGTGGGTCGTCTCCACGCCCTTCGTCGTCGCCGGCGCGGCGTCGCTGCGCCGCATCCTGCGCGAGCACCCGGAAGCCCGTCTGACGCTCGCCGCCGCCGGCGCCTTCACCTTCGTGCTGTCGGCGCTGAAGTTGCCCTCGGTCACCGGCTCGTGCTCGCATCCGACCGGCACCGGCCTCGGCGCGATCGCCTTCGGCCCCTCGGTGATGGCGCTGCTCGGCACCATCGTGCTGCTGTTCCAGGCCCTCCTCCTCGCCCACGGCGGCCTCACCACCCTCGGCGCCAACGTCTTCTCGATTGCGATCGTCGGCCCGTGGGTCGGCTGGGCGGTGTGGAAAGGCGCCGGCGCGCTCGGCCTGCCCGCCTCGGTCGGCGTCTTCCTCGGCGCCGCCCTCGCCGATCTCTCCACCTACGTCGTCACCTCGTTCGAGCTCGCCCTCGCCTTCCCCGATCCGACCTCCGGTTTCCTCGGCGCCTTCCTCAAGTTCGCCGGCATCTTCGCGGTGACGCAGGTGCCGCTGGCGATCGCCGAGGGTCTCCTGGTGATCGTGGTGATGAACGCCCTGGTCGGCCGCCTGCCGACCGCCGTCGACGGCCCGGTGGTGGGAGCGCGCTGAGATGACCTCCTCGCTCACCCCCCGCACCTCGCTCGTCCTGCTCGTGCTCGCCGCGGTGCTCTGCGCCGCGCCGCTGATCCTGCCGATCAAAGGCGAGTTCGGCGGCACCGACGACGCCGCCTCCAAGGCGATCGAGGCGAGCCACCCCGGTTACGTCCGCTGGACCAAGCCGTTCTGGACGCCGCCGTCGCCGGAGATCGAAAGCCTGCTCTTCGCCCTCGAGGCGGCGATCGGCGCCGGCATCCTCGGCTATGCCCTCGGCCGTCGTCACGGGAGCCGCCGTCGCGATGACGCCGATCGATAGGATCGCCGCCACCAACCGGTGGCGCGATCACGCGCTCGCCGAGAAGGCCCTGCTCGGGCTCGGCCTTCTCGCCGTGGCGCTTCTCGCCCCGCCGTGGCCGACCGGCCTCGCCATCCTCGCCGTCGCCACCCTGGTGGTGACGGCGGGCGCCGGCGTGGCCGTCGCGACGTGGCTGCGGGTGCTCGCCGCGCCGCTCGGCTTCGTGCTGACCGGGGCGGCGACCCTGCTCGTCACCGTCGGACCGCACGGTATCGCCCTCGCCCCCGGCGGCCTCACGGCCGCGGTGACCCTCACGCTGCGCGCCACCGCCGCCGTCGCCGGCCTCCTCACCCTGACGCTGACCACCCCGGCGACCGAGCTGGTGACGGCGCTGCGGCGACTGAAGGTGCCGGTCGAGATCGTCGAGATCGCGCTGCTCACCCACCGCTTCCTCTTGGTGGCCGGCGACACCGCCCAGGCGATGGGGACCGCCCAGGCCGCCCGCCTCGGTCACACCGACTGGAAGCGCCGCATCCGCTCGACCGGCATGCTGGCGGCGAACCTGTTGCCGCGCACCCTCGACCGCGCCCGCCGGGTCGAGCAAGGGCTCGCCGCCCGCGGCTGGACCGGCGCCTCGCTCGCGGTGCTGTCGCCGGCGCGTCCGGTCTCCCGTCCCCGTCTCGCCGCGATCGTCGCCACGCTCGCCGCCCTCGCCGTCCTCGGGATCGCCTCCGCATGAGCCTCTTCTCCGCCGAAGGCCTCGCCTACGTCTATCCCGGCGGCGTGCCCGCCCTGATCGACGTCGATCTGACGATCGAACAGGGCCGCCGCCTCGCCATCCTCGGCCCCAACGGCGCCGGCAAGACGACGCTGCTGCTCCATCTCAACGGCACGCTGCGCCCGAGCGCCGGCCGCCTGCTCCTCGACGGCACCCCCGTCGGCTGGGACCGCGCCGGGCTTCTCGCCTGGCGCCGCCGCGTCGGCCTCGTCCTGCAGGACGCCGACGATCAGCTCTTCGCCCCGACCGTGTTCGAGGACGTCTCCTTCGGCCCGATGAACCTCGGTCTGCCGCCGGCCGAGGTCGAGGCGCGGGTGAACGAGGCGCTTTCCGCCCTCGACATCGCCGATCTTTCCGCCCGCGCCCCGCACATGCTGTCCTTCGGCCAGAAGAAGCGGGCGGCGATCGCCGGCGCGGTGGCGATGCGGCCGGAGATCCTGCTGCTCGACGAGCCGACCGCCGGCCTCGACACCCGCTCCGCCCGCCGCCTGCTCGCCACGCTGGAAGCGCTGGAGGCGGCCGGCACGACGCTGGTCTTCACCACCCACGACGTCGCCATGGCGCATCGCTTCGCCCACGACGCCCTGCTCTTCGCCGACGGCCGCATCGTCGCGCGCGGGCCGGTCGGCGACGTCCTCACCGACGCCGCCACCATGGACCGGGCCGGCCTCGACGCCGTCGGAGCCTGACCGCCGTGGCCGCGCCCGCGCCGAGCGATCCCCTCGCCGCCCTCGCCCCGCCCTGGGTGCTGCTCGAGGATCGTCTCGCCCCGGGCCGACCGGCGAAGCTCTACGCGAACCCGGTCGGCGAGATCCGCGCCGATCGCCCCGACGAGGTCGACGCGGCGCTCGCCGCCCTCGACGCCGCCCGCGCCCGCGGCTTCCACGCCGCCGGGTTCCTCTCCTACGAACTCGGTTACGGGCTGGAGCCGCGCCTCGCCCCGCTCCTGCCCGAGGGCCGCCGCCTGCAGCTCTTGTGGTTCGGCCTGTTCGAAGCGCCGATCGCCCTCGACCCGGCCGCCCTCGACGACGCCTTCGCCCGGCGCGGGCCACCACCGCCGCTCGGCGATCTCGCCTTCGGCCACGACGGCGCGACGCATGCCGAGAAGGTCGCGCGCATCCACGACCATCTCGATCGCGGCGACGTCTATCAGGTCAACCTGACGGTGCCGATCGACTTCCGGCTCGACGGCGATCCGTTCGCCCTCCACGCCGCCCTGCGCGCCGCTCAACCGGTGGCGCACGGCGGCGTGGTGGCGTTGCCCGAGGCGACCATCCTGTCGGTGTCGCCGGAACTCTTCGTCGAAATCGAAGGCGACCGCCTCACCACCCGGCCGATGAAGGGCACGACCCCGCGCGGCGCCACCCCGGCCGAGGACGCGGCGGCGGCGGAGGCCCTCGCCCGCGACGAGAAACAGCGCGCCGAGAACCTGATGATCGTCGACCTGATGCGCAACGATCTCTCGCGCGTCGCCGTGGTCGGCTCGGTCGAGGTCCCCGACCTCTTCCGCGTCGAGACCTACCCGAGCCTGCACACCATGACCTCGACGGTGACCGCCCGTCTCGCCCCGGCGACGACCACCGCCGACGTCGTCCGCGCGATCTTCCCCTGCGGTTCGATCACCGGCGCGCCGAAGGTCATGGCGATGTCGATCATCCGCGATCTCGAGCCCCGCCCCCGCGACGTCTACACCGGCGCGATCGGCGCCTTCGCCCCCGACGGCTCGGCCCGCCTCAACGTCGCCATCCGCACGGCGACCGTCTTTGCCGACGGCACCGCCACCTGGGGCACCGGCGGCGGCATCGTCGCGGACAGCGTCGGGGCGGCCGAATG
Source organism: Phyllobacteriaceae bacterium (assembly GCA_012517025.1). GTDB lineage: Bacteria > Pseudomonadota > Alphaproteobacteria > Rhizobiales > Ancalomicrobiaceae > Pinisolibacter. The sequence goes on from JAAYVT010000076.1 coordinate 8,085, forward strand.
GCACGAGGCACGGCTGAAGGCCCG
>JAAYVT010000077.1 GCA_012517025.1 Phyllobacteriaceae bacterium
GCCCATCCCACCGTCACTCGGCCGCAATCGCATCCCGGTGGCCGTGACGATCGTCTTCGAGTGACGCCACGGCGAAGATCCCGAAGCCGGGAACGAAGCGTAGGGACATACCGTCGGCCTCCCGCGTGCCTCTACGCCAGACCGTGACGCTCGAAGAGCCGGCGTTTGGCGAGGTCGACGACGACGAGATAGACGACGACCAAGCCGGCGAGGATGGCCAGAACCAGCGGGGGAAGCGGCGAAAAGCCGAGCCACGGGGCGAGCGGCGTCCACGGCAGCGCCACGGCGCAGCCGAAGGCGCCGAGCGTCGAGGCGACCAGGAGCGGATGCGGCCGGTCGCGCCAGGGGTGGGCAGCGCGGATGACGAAGATCACCAGGATCTGGGTCGCCATCGACTCGACGAACCAGCCGGTGTGGAAGCCGGTCTCGCCGACCCGGAACGCCAGCGCCAGCACGGCGAAGGTGGCGAAGTCGAAGAGCGAGCTGATCGGACCGAGCACGTACATGAAGTCGCGCACGGCGGCGAGATCCCAGCGGCGCGGCCGCGCCACCATGGCGTCCGGCACGCGGTCGAGCGGAATAGCGGTCTCGGAGAGATCGTAGAGCAGATTGTTGAGCAGGATCTGGATCGGCAGCATCGGCAGGAACGGCAGAAACAGCACCCCGCCGGCCATCGAGAACATGTTGCCGAAGTTCGACGACGTCGCCATCATCATGTATTTCAAGATGTTGGCCGAGGTTCGCCGGCCCTCGCGGACGCCTTCGGAAAGCACGCCGAGATCCTTGCGCAAGAGGATCATCGCGGCGGCCTGTTTGGCCACGTCGACGGCGGTGTCGACCGAGAAGCCGACGTCGGCGGCGTGCAGCGACGGGGCGTCGTTGATGCCGTCGCCGATGTAGCCGACGACGTGACCCTTGTGGCGCAGCGCGGCGATGATGCGCGACTTCTGGGCCGGGGTGATGCGGCAGAACAGCGTCGTCGCCTCCAGGCGGGCGGCGAGCGCGTCGTCGGAGAGCCCGGCGATCTGCGGACCGGTGAGGAGCGCCCCACCGGCGAGGCCGAGGTCGGCGACGACATGGCGGGTCACGCCCTCGTTGTCGCCGGTGACCACCTTGACGGCGACGCCGAGGCGGGAGAGCTCGGCGAGCGCCTCGCGCGCGCCCGCCTTGGGCGGATCGAGGAAGGCGAGGAAGCCGGCGAAGGCGAGTCGGCTCTCGTCGGCGACGCCGGCATGGACCCGGTCGGCTTCGACCTCCCGCCAGGCGACCGCGAGTACGCGGAACCCGTCACCGCCGAGCGCCTGGAAGGTGGCGAGCGCCCGCCGGCGGGCGTCGTCGTCGAGCGGTTCGACCTCGCCGCTCGCCGTCTCGTGACGATCGGCGAGCGCCAGCACGTCCTCCGGCGCGCCCTTGACGACCAGTAGGCGGCGGCCCGCATGTTCGACCAGCACCGAGACCCGGCGGCGCTCGAAGTCGAAGGGGACCTCGTCGATCTTCTTCCATTCGGTCGGATCGATCGTCCCGCGCGCCAGGATCGCCTCGTCGAGCGGGCTCTTCAGGCCGGTCTCCCAGGTGGCGTTGATCTCCGCCCAGCGCAGCACCCCGGAGCTTTCGGCGCCGTCGATGTCGACCTCGCGGACGAGCGCGATCTTGGCGTCGGTCAGGGTGCCGGTCTTGTCGGAGCACAGCACGTCCATCGCGCCGAGATCGTGGATGGCGGAGAGACGTTTGACGATCACCTCGCGCCGCGACAGCCGCAGCGCCCCGTGGGCGAGCGTCACCGAGACCACCATCGGCAGCAGCTCCGGCGTCAGACCGACGGCGAGGGCGAGCGCGAACAGGAAGCTCTCGATCGCCGGCCGATGCACCACGAGGTTGATCAGCAGCACGAAGAGGACGAGCGCCACCGTGAGACGCACGATCATCAGCCCGAAGTCGCGGATGCCGAGGGCGAAGGCGGTCGGCGGCGGCGGCTTGCGCAACGTCTCGGCGATCGCGCCGATGCGGGCGTCGCGGCCGGTGGCGAAGACGACCGCGGTGGCGCCGCCGGAGACGACCGACGCGCCCATGAAGACGAGGTTGCGGGGAAACGCCGTCGGCTCGGCGCCGGCGGGCGCGGGCTCCGGTTCCTTTTCGATCGGGTAGGGTTCGCCGGTGAGCAGAGCCTCGTCGACGTAGAGGTCGCGCCCCTCGACGAGGCGGGCGTCGGCGGGGACGAGATTGCCGGCGGTCAGGCGGACGACGTCGCCCGGGACGATCTCGGTCGCTGGAACCGAGACGAAGACGCCGTCGCGACGCACCTCGGCGGTCAGCGAGACGCGGGCGCGCAGCGCCTCGGCGGCGTTCTCGGCGCGATGTTCCTGCACGACGTCGAGGACGACCGACATCAGCACGATGACGGTGACGACGACGAAGGAGGGGACGTCGCCGGTGAAGGCGGATACGCCGGCGGCGACCAGCAGGACCAGCACCAGCGGATTGCGGAAGCGGTCGGCGGCGGCGCGCAGGAGGTGCCGACGGTGCTCGGTATCGTCGATCCGATTGGCGCCGTGACGGGCCCGGCGGCGCCGGGCCTCGGCGCTCCCGAGCCCCTCGACGTGCCCGTCGAGGTCGGAGAGGAGATCGGCGAGCGGGCGCGCCGCGAGATCGGTGAGGGCGTCCGCGGGGGAGGAGGAACGTGCCGCCGGGTCGTCGATGCGGGGCTGGGCGATGCTCGTCATGACGATGCCTCAGACGGCCTCGAGGCCGCCGGGCGATGGTATCGCGGGGCGATGCCCGGCGTCTTTGATGCCGCACAACGAGAGGAAGAAAAGCGTGGCGTTCCGTCGATGCCACGCCTCATCTCGGTCGCCGATCTTTCGGTCGCCGAACGACTCGTCTCGACCCCGTCGTCGCGCTGCGATACGAGTGAAGCCGTCGCCCGCAAGGCGCGCGCGAACACCGTTCGTCCGGCGTGATCGCAGGATGGTGGCGGGTGGAGTCGAGCTCTCGGGGACGGACCGCTCCGGCGGAGGAGCGAACCGAGCTCGGGTCGCGGCCCGACGACGACGGTGGAGGATGCGATGGTGGACGAACGGTCTGCAGTCCTCGAAACCGAAGCGCTGACGCGCGACTTCGGCGATTTTCGCGCCGTCGACGCGGTCACTTTCTCCGTCCTTCGCGGCGAGATCTTCGGCCTGATCGGTCCCAACGGGGCGGGCAAGTCGACGCTGGTCAAGATGCTGACGACGTTGCTGCCGCCGACCTCTGGCCGAGCTCGGGTCGCCGGCTACGACGTCGTCGCCGAGGCGGCGGCGGTGCGTGCCCACATCGGCTACGTGCCGCAACTGCTCTCGGCCGACGGCAATCTCACGGTGGCGGAGAACCTCTTGATGTCGGCGCGGCTCTATTGCGTGCCGCGTCGCGATCGGCGCCGCCGCATCGAGGCGGCGCTCGCCGACTTCGGCCTCGCCGATGCCGCCGACCGTCTGGTCCAGACCTGCTCGGGCGGGATGATCCGGCGCCTCGAGATCGCCCAGTCGGTGATCCACGAACCGGCGGTGCTGTTCATGGACGAGCCGACCGTCGGGCTCGATCCGATCGGTCGACGGACGGTCTGGTCGCATGTCCGTGATCTCCGCGATCGCCTCGGCACCACCGTGCTGATGACCACGCATCTGATGGACGAGGCGGCCGACCTCTGCGATCGCATCGCCGTCATCGATCGGGGCCGTCTCGTCGCCCTCGACACGCCGAAGGGGCTCGAGGCGCGGATCGGTCCGGGGGCGACGCTCGACGACGTCTTCGCGGCGATCGCCGGCGGCGAGGAGGAGACGGGGAGTTTTCGCGATGTCCGCCAGACCCGCAACAGTGCACGCGAACATGCCTGAACGCGCGCGTCCGTCGCCCTGGATCGCCTATCCGACCGCCGTTCTGGCGGTCGCCGACGGCGAGATCCGCAAGCTCGTCCACGATCCGAGCGAACTCTTCAGCCGGGCCCTGCAGCCGGCGATCTGGCTCATCCTGTTCGGCGAGGTGATGGCGCGGGTCCGCGGACTGGCGAGCGACACGGGCGACTATCTCGCCTTTCTGGCACCGGGGGTGCTCGCC
>JAAYVT010000078.1 GCA_012517025.1 Phyllobacteriaceae bacterium
CACGGCATCTCGGCGTGGTCCCAGGGGCCGAGGAACAGGGTCTGGTTGTCACGGGCGAGCGGCGTCGCCGCCTCGCGCTGGAGCATCGTCCAGGCCTCGATCGTTCCGGCACTGAAGATGTCGTACCATCCGCCGAGGTGCATGACCGGGATCGTCACCTCGTGATAGTAACTCTTCGGATTGCGCTTCCACCAGTATTCGCTGTCGGTGTTGTGCTCGATCCATTCCTTCAGATAGTTGAACTGGCCCTTGTCGCCCATCTTGGCCGGCTCGAAGTCGACCAGCGGCAGGGCGTTGACGTAGGCCGCCATGTCGGCCGGGTAGAGGGTGAGGTTGTCGAGGTATTCCTGCCGGGCCTTGTCGTCCTGGATCAACCGGGGGGCGAGGCGACGGGAGAAGTTGAGGCCGGTCCAGCCGGACAGGAAGCCGAATTCGAAGGCGCCCTGGCGGTAGTACCACTGCCGATAGAGGTCGGAGGCGGTCACCGTGACGATGCCGGTCTGCAGGTGCGGCGGGTGGGCCAGGATGGTGTTGAGGCCGACCTGACCGTCGTAGGAGCCGCCGTCGACGCCGACGCGGCCGTTGCTCCACGGCTGCTGGGCGACCCATTCGACGACGTCGTAACCGTCGTTCTTCAGGTTGACGTGGAGATCGATCTCACCGCCCGAGCTGTTCTGACCGCGGACGTCGTAGACCACCAGCGCGTAGCCGCGCGACGTGGCGTAGGGAACGAAGGTGCCGGCGGCGAGCATCATGGCGTTGGTCTTGCCGTAAGGCGTGCCGTCCAGGATCACGGGGAACTTGCCGTCGGCCTTGGGCCGATAGATGTCCGCCATGATGATGGTGCCGTCCCGCATCTTGACCGGGACGTTGAGCTCGGTGACGTAGTCCTTGTATTCGGCGGTGGGCGCCGGGCCGGGCTTGGCCTTCGGGTTGCCGACGTCGCACCAACCTTGTGTGGGCATCACCGCCAAGACGGAGAGAGTCACGGCCAGACCGGCCAGCGTTCTCTTCCATGAGCCCCTGATCAACTCTCGCATAGTACGCATCTCCTCTTCGCGGGAATCACAACAGCGCAGAGCGACAGGTCGACAACAAGAAGCGTGCCAGTCCGACAACCCATTGAATCGGAACGATATCTCTTGAGGTGCGCGGTTTTTCTCCGGCGAAGTATGCCGAAAGTTGGCGGGCGGGTACCCGGTCGCGGCCGCGACATCGGGCCGCCGGGGCGGGGCGAGGGGCCGGACGGTTCGAGCAAGTCGTTGAAAGGAAAGGAAAACGGCGCCGGGTGACGATGCGTTTTCGGTTTGCCGGCGTCATATAACCGAGGGTATGGGCCATGCCGGCGGATATATTAGCGAGGTCGGAACGATCGCGGCCGACGTCCGACGTCGGCGCGGTCCGCCGCTGCTGCCGCGACGGCTGGCGCGGGGTCATTCCGTCACGATGGTGAGGCCGAAGTCGTCGAGGGCGCGACGGGCGGCGGGCTCCAGGCCGGGATCGGTGAAGATCCGGTCGAAGGCGCCGAGCTCGGCGAACCAGGCCGGACGGACCTTGCCGTATTTGCTGGAGTCGACCACCAGCGTGGTGGTGACCGCCTTGCGCATCGCCTCTTGCTTGATCGCCACTTCGTGGAAGTTCGAACAGCTGACGCCGTGCTCGGGGTGGAAGCCGCCCGCCGACATGAACGCCTTGTTGATGCCGATGCGCCGCAGCGTCTCCAGAGCCTCGGTGCTCTCGAACGAGGCGGAGGAGGGGTGATAGACCCCGCCGAGCAGGATCAACTTGACCGTGTCGATGCGCCGCACGATCTCGGCAATGTTGATTGCGTAACAAACGACCGTGATATTTTCAACATCACCGAGCCGCCGCGCGAGGTGCGGGGTGGTGGTTCCGCAATCGATGAACAGGGTGTCGCCGGGCTCGATGAAGGCGCTCGCCAGATCGCAGGCGATTCGTTTGCCGGTGCTGTGCGCCTCGCGCTCGCGGTCGAGCACGTAGCTGCGCTCGGTGGTCTCGGCGGGGGCGGCGACGATGTGGCCGCCGTAGCAACCGAATCGCTCCGGATGGGCAGAAATATCGCGTCGCACCGTCATTTCCGACACGGAGAGCACTTCGGCGGCGTCCCTGAGGCGCAAAGTGCCGCGGTCGGCGAGGATTTCGGCGATCTGATCGAGGCGTTGAGTTCGGCGATCGGTCATCGGACGGTGCCTTCGGCGCAGCGGAGGGACCCGGACGGACCAGGCGCGAGACACGCGTCTCGCCGTCCCGTCGGGCTCCCGCGCGAGTTTAGAGGAGAGCCGCTCCTCCGGTCGACGCGGGTGGCGAGACGACGATCTCCCCCTTCCCACCTCGATGTTATTCTGATAACACCTCTCTCGAGACAATTACAACATCATCGGCGTGCGCCTTTCGCCGCCGCAGGGAGAGCGGGTCATGGAAAGCCCCACCGTGGCGCTCCACAGCGTCATCGACCACACCATCCTCAAGCCCGACGCCCGCCGCGTCGACGTCGAGCGCTTCTGCGCCGAGGCGCGCGCGCAGGCGTTCTTCTCGGTCTGCGTCAATCCGATCTGGGTGCCGACGGTCGCCGCCGCGCTCGCCGGCTCCGGCGTGGCCACCTGTTCGGTGATCGGCTTCCCGCTCGGGGCGATCCCGACCGAGCTCAAGGCGGCGGAAGCCGCCTGGGTGGTGGCGCACGGCGCCGACGAGGTCGACATGGTGATCGACGTCGGCGGCCTGAAGGACGGCGACCACGCCCGCGTCCGCGCCGACGTCGCGGCGGTGAAGGCGGCCTGCGGCACCGCGCTGCTCAAGGTGATCATCGAGACCTGTCTGCTCGACGACGCCGAGAAGGCGACGGCCTGTCGGCTCGCCGCCGACGCCGGCGCCGACTACGTCAAGACCTCCACCGGCTTCTCGACCGGCGGAGCGACGGCCGCCGACGTGGCGCTGATGCGCGCCACGGTCGGCGACGCCCTGGGTGTCAAGGCTTCCGGCGGCATCCGCACCCGCGCCGACGCCCTGAAGATGCTCGCCGCCGGTGCCTCCCGCATCGGCGCGAGCGCCAGCCTGGCCATCGTCGCCGGCTGACGGCACGGGAGATCCCCGGATCCGAGGAGGGCTCGGGCGGTCGAGGACGACCGCATTCGACGTGAGCATCGAGAATCGTCGGGCAACGACGACCGAAACGCGAAGAAAAAAGACGAAGAAGACTTCCCGCAACGAGACGAATAGCCGCCACGACGCGGCGACAGGGACAAGGAAATAGGAGAAGGCCATGAAGAAGCTGTTCGCAACTCTCTTGGCGGTCGCGGCGCTCGCCGCCGCTCCGGCGTTCGCCGGCTCCAACGGACCGGTCGACACCACCAACGTCCGCAAGGACATCACCGCGACCGCCGCCGGCAAGAAATTCACCATCGCCACCGTGGTCAAGGTCGACGGCATCGCCTGGTTCGATCGCATGCGCGACGGCGTCAACCAGTACAAGGCCGACACCGGCCACGACACCTGGATGCTCGGCCCGAGCCAAGCCGACGCGGCCGCTCAGGTGCAGATCATCGAGAGCCTGATCGCGCAGGGCGTCGACGCCATCTGCGTGGTGCCGTTCTCGGTGGAAGCGGTCGAGCCGGTGCTGAAGAAGGCGCGGGATCGCGGCATCGTGGTGGTCGCCCACGAGGCCTCCAACATCAAGAACGCCGACTACGTGCTCGAGGCCTTCGACAACAAGGCCTACGGCGCCAAGCTGATGGAAGTGCTCGGCACCGCCATGGGCGGCGAGGGCAAGTACGTGGCGACGGTCGGCTCGCTGACCTCGAAGTAGCAGAACGAGTGGATCGACGGCGGCGTCGAGTACCAGAAGGCGCATTTCCCGAAGATGCAGCAGGTCACGACCCGGCTCGAGACCTACGACGACGCCAACACCGACTACACCAAGCTCAAGGAAGTCCTGACCACCTATCCGGACCTCAAGGGCATCCTCGGTGGACCGATGCCGACCTCGGCCGGCGCCGGCCGTCTGGTCGCCGAACGCGGCCTCAATGGTAAGCTGTTCTTCGCCGGTACCGGCCTCGTCTCCGTCGCCGGTCAGTATCTGAAGAACGACAACATCCAGTACATCCAGTTCTGGGATCCGGCGGTCGCCGGCTATGCCATGAACGTCGTCGCCACCCTGGCGCTGGAGAAGAAGGGCGCCGAGATCAAGGCCGGGATGAACCTCGGTCTGCCGGGCTACACCAACCTGACCAACCCGAACCCGCAGCAGCCGAACCTGCTCTACGGCGCCGGCTGGGTCGGTGTGACCAAGGCCAACATGGGCGCCTACAACTTCTGATCCGACGGATCGCCGTCACCGCGAGGGCGCCGGATCTCCGGCCCCCTCGCTCACCTTCGCAGACACGCGGGAGCGCGGCGACGTGCCTCCCGCGGCCGAACCGAAGCGGATCGCCCGTCATGAACGCTCCTCTGAACGCCTCGGCGAACGTCCCCTCGGACGTGTTCATCGATCTCGCCAACGTCGAGAAACGCTTCTCCGGCGTGCGCGCGCTGGCCGACGTCTCGCTCTCCATCCGCGCCGGCGAGATCCATTGCCTCGCGGGCGAGAACGGCTGCGGCAAGTCGACGGTCATCAAGGTGATGTCCGGCGTCTATCGGCCCGAGGCCGGTACCATCACCATCGACGGCGAAAGCTTCGATCATCTCACCACGATCGAGGCGATCCGCCGCGGCATCCAGGTCATCTATCAGGACTTCTCGTTGTTCGGGAACCTGACGGTGGCCGAGAACCTCGCCCTCAACACCGAGCTGCGCGACAAACGCCGTTTCGTCGACTGGCGGGCGGTGCGCGATCTCGCGCGCCGGGCGCTCGACCGCCTCGGCGTCGACATCGATCCGAACGCCGAGGTCGACGACCTTTCGACCGCCGGTCGCCAGATCGTCGCCATCGCCCGCGCCATGATGTCGGAGCCGAAGCTCCTGGTGATGGACGAGCCGACCACGGCGCTGACCCGCAAGGAGGTCGAGACCCTCTTCCGCATCGTCCGCGACATCCAGGCCCGCGGCATCGCGGTGCTGTTCGTCAGCCACAAGATGCGAGAGATGCTGGAGATTTCCGAGCGCATCACGGTGATGCGCAACGGCCGGAAGGTGGCGGAAGGCCCGACGTCCGGCTTCGACGAGACGACGCTGATCCGGCACATGACGGGCCACGACGTCTCCTCCGAGAGCTATCGCTGGCAGGCGCCGGCGGAGCCGCCGATCCCGCGGCTGGAGATCCACGGGCTGACGCTTCCCGGCAAATTCGAGGATTTGTCGCTCGAGATCCGCCCCGGCGAGATCGTCGGGCTGTCCGGGCTGCTCGGCTCCGGCCGCACCGAAGTGGCGCAGGCGTTGTTCGGGCTGGAGCCCGGCCATACCGGCGAGGTGCGGGTCGACGGGTCGCCGGTGCGGCTGGCGCGGGTGCCCGACGCCATCGAGGCCGGCATCGCCTACGTGCCGGAGGATCGGCTTACCGAGGGTCTGTTCCTCACCCAATCGATCGACCGCAACATCCTCGCCTCGATCCTGCCGCGCATCGCGCGGGCGACGGTGATCGATCGGGGGCGGGCGGAGAAGCTGTCGGCGGGTTCGATCGCCTCGCTGCAGATCGCCACTCCCACCGGCGCCAAGCCGGTCGGCCAGCTCTCCGGCGGCAATCAACAACGCGTGGTGCTCGCCCGCTGGCTGCTGACCGAGGGCAAGGTGTTGATCCTCAACGGTCCGACCGTCGGCGTCGACGTCGGCTCGAAAGCGGAGATCCACCGCATCATCCGCGATCTCGCGGTGGAGAAGGGGCTCGCCGTGTTGATGATCTCCGACGACATCCTGGAGCTGGTGCAGAACTGTAACCGCATCGTGGTGATGCACCGCGGCCGCTTCGTCGACACGCTGGAGACGGCGGATACCTCGGAGCAGCACATCAGCGACCTGCTGACGTCCTTCAAGTGAGGCCGGCCATGACCCTCTTCCGTAGATCCGAAGTCGTCATCGCGGCCATTCTCTTCGCCGCCATGATCCTGATCGGGCTCGTCAATCCCGCCTTCTGGAACATGGACAACCTGTTCTCGCTGCTGCGCTCCAACGTCGTCATCGGGATCATGGCGCTGGGCGTGCTGCTGGTGATGTTGTCGGGCGGCTTCGACGTGTCGTTCCCGGCTTTCGCCGTCGCCGCCATGTACCTGACCGTCAAGGGCATGTTGTGGCTCGACTATCAGGGGGTGGCGCTGCCGTTCCTGGTGGCGGTGTTGATCGGCGCCGCCTGCGGCTCGATCAACGCCTTCTTCGTGTGGAAGTTCCGCATGATCCCGCTGATCGTGACGCTCGGCACCGGCTCTATGGTGCGCGGCTTCCTGCTCGGCGTGGTCGGCACCTCGATGATCAACATCGATCGCTTCCCGCCGGTGCTGATCGACTTCGCCCGCACCGAGATCTTCACCGTGACGCGCGTCGACGGCAGCCATTCCGGCCTGACGGCGATGGTGTTGATCTACTTCGCCCTGGCGCTGGCGGTGCATCTGATGCTTCGCTACACGATGATCGGCCGCTCGATCTTCGCACTCGGCGGCGGCGCGGAGGCGGCGACTCGGGTCGGCTTCGATCTGAAGAAGACGATCTTCTTCATCTATTGCCTCGCCGGGGCGCTCGCCGGGTTCGCCGGGATGCTGCACTGCTCGATGATCTGGCTCGCCAATCCGCGCGACTTCGTCGGTACCGACCTCGAGGTCATCGCCGCGGTGGTGCTCGGCGGCGCCTCGATCTTCGGCGGGCGGGGCAGCGTGCTCGGCACGATGCTCGGCGTGTTCATGCTGGTGATGGTCAAGAACAGCCTGATCATCATGAAGGTCGACACCACCTGGCAGCTCGTCGTGGTCGGTTCGATCATCGTGGTGGCGACCGCCGCGACCGCCTGGCGCGATCGCCGCAGGCAGGCTTGAGGGAGGACGCCATGGGCAAACTCGGCTTCGACGTCCGGTCCTGGATGAACCGCGACAACAACATCGGCCAGCTCCTGGTGATGGTCGTCCTGATCGTCGCCCTGATGACCGCGCTGTCGCCGGACAAATTCCTGCGCTGGTACAATTTCGAGAGCCTCACCTATCTCTTCCCCGAGCTCGGGGTGCTCTCGATCGCCATGCTGGTGGCGATGCTGACCGGCGGCATCGATCTGTCGATCATCGGCATCGCCAACGTCTCGGCGATCCTCGCCGGCCTGTTCTTCCACGCCGTGATCCCGCGCGACGTCGCGGCGGCGGGCGGCGGCACCGGCTGGGTGCTGATCGGCATTCTGATGTCGATCGTGATCGGGGCGATCGCGGGCGCCTTCAACGGCTTCCTGATCACCCGCTTGCGGGTGACGCCGATCCTGGCGACGCTCGGCTCGGGCCAGATCTTCACCGGCATCGCGCTGGTCCTGACCGGCGGCCCGGCGATCGTCGGCTTCCCCGCTGCTTGGGACTGGATCGGCAACGGCAAGCTCTTCGGCCTCGCCGTGCCGTTCGTGTTGTTCGTGGTGATTGCACTCGCCATGGCGTTCCTGTTGGCGCGCACCACCTTCGGCGTGTCGCTGCAACTGATCGGCACCAACCCGAAGGCGGCGGTCTTCGCCGGTCTCGACCGCGCCAAGATGGTGTTCCTGAGCTACGTGCTGACCGGCACGCTCGCCTCGATCGCCGGCATCATGCTGTCGGGGCGCACCAACGCCGCCAAGTCGGACTACGGCACCTCTTATCTCCTCCAGGCGATCCTGATCGCCGTGCTCGGCGGCACCAATCCGGCCGGCGGCAAGGGGACGGTGGCGGGCGTGTCGATCGCCGTGGTGGCGTTGATGCTGCTCTCCTCCGGCTTCCAGATCCTGCGCTTCTCCAATCACCTGATCGACTTCATCTGGGGCGCCTTCCTGCTCCTGGTGATCGCGATCAACGCCTACAAGAACCGTACCCGCTGAGAGGGCGTCATGACGACCACCTCCATCACCCTGCGTGAACGCTTCTTCACCGAGGACCGCCGCGAGATTCTGCGCTCCGGCGTCCTCTCCGCCCAGGTCTTCCGCTACGAGAGCGGCATCGCCGGCTTGTGGCTCGAAAACGACCGCGGCCACGTGGTGATCCTGCCGTTCATGGGGCAGATGATCTGGGACGCGGTGTTCGACGGCGTCGACCTCTCCATGGCCGACATGTTCGCCGAGCCGCGTCACGCCGCCGACATCGCCGGCACCTACGGCTGCTTCGCCTTCCATTCCGGCCTGCTCAGGAACGGCTGTCCGTCGCCTCTCGACGATCATCCCCTCCACGGCGAGATGCCCTGCGCGCCGATGCAGGAAGCAGGGCTCGAGATCGGCGAGGACGCCGAGGGGCCCTATCTCGCCGCCACGGGCCTGCGCGAATACGTCATGGGCTTCGGGGCGCATTATCGGGCGCGTCCGCGGGTGGTACTGCGCCCCGGAACCGCGCTCTTCGACATGGAGATGGCGGTGGAGAATTGCTCCTTCGCCCCGATGGACCTGATGTACATGAGCCACGTGAACTTCGCCTTTGTGGAAGGCGGACGGATCGTCCAACCGGCGTCGTTCTCGCCGGCCGACACGGTGGTGCGCTCGGTGGTGCCGGGGCACGTCCACGCCACGCCGGATTATCTCGCCTTCATCGACGAGCTGGCGAAGGATCCCTCCGGCTCGGCGGTGCTCGATCGGCCGGAACGGTACGATCCCGAGCAGGTCTTCTACGTCCGCAACGTCAAGCGCGGGGCGAACGGGCTCACCCGGTCGCTGCTGGTGCGGCCGGAGGGGGATGCCCTGTCGATCGCGTGGGATCCGATCGCCCAGCCGCACGCGGTGCGCTGGATCCTCTACAACGGCGATCAGAAGGTCGCCGCCTTCGCGCTGCCCTCGACCTGCGAGCCGGAGGGCTACACCGCCGAGAAGAAGAAGGGCCACGTGCGGCAGCTCGCTTCCGGCGAGATCGCCCGCTTCTCGGTGCGCCTCGGCCATCTCGACGCGCGGGAAGCCGCGAGCGCCGAGAGCGCCATCGAAGCATTCGCCTGAACGAGGGGAGGGGAGCATGTCCCGCAGGATCGCCGTGGTCGGTTCCAACATGGTCGACCTGATCAGCTACGTCACCCGCATGCCGGATCGCGGCGAGACCGTCGAGGCGCCCGACTTCCGCATGGGCTGCGGCGGCAAGGGCGCCAATCAGGCGGTCGCCGCCGCCAAGCTCGGCGCCGACGTGATGATGGTCACCAAGGTCGGCGACGACGTCTTCGCCGACAACACCATCGCCAACTTCCGTCGTTTCGGTGTCGATACGACCTGGGTGGAGAAGGTGCCGGGGACGTCGTCGGGGGTGGCGCCGATCTTCGTCGAGCCGTCGGGCGAAAACTCGATCCTGATCATCAAGGGCGCCAACGCCCATCTGCTGCCGGCCGACATCGACCGGGCTGCGGCGGATCTGAAGCGCTGCGACCTCATCTTGATGCAGCTCGAGGTGCCGATCGAGACGGTCTACCACACCATCGACTTCGCCAAGGCGAACGGCATCGAGACCATCCTCAACCCCGCTCCGGCGGCGCCGCTCGACCCGGAGAAGGTGTCGAAGGTGACCTTCTTCACCCCCAATCAGACCGAGCTGGCGCTGATCACCGGTCTGCCGGTCGGCGACGAGGCGGAGGCGGTGACGGCGGCGAAATCGCTGGTGGCGCGGGGCTTGCGGACCGTCGTGGTGACGCTCGGCGCGCGCGGCGCGTTGGTGGTGACGGCGGAGAGCGTGACGCGGGTGCCGCCGGTGGCGGTGACGCCGAAGGACACGACGGGAGCCGGCGACGCCTTCATCGGCTCGTTCGCGCGCTTCTACGTCGAGAGCCGCGACGTGCTCGGCTCGCTCGGCAAGGCGGCGCTCTACGCCGCCGATTCGATCACCAAGCCGGGCACCCAGACCTCCTACGCCACGGCGGAGGAATTCGCCGCGCTGATGGCGGCGAACTCACCGGCCTGAGTGGCCCGACGGGGCGGGCGGCGAGGCGATCGCCCCCGCCTCAGGCGTAGCGCAACGGCACCGCGGTGGTGAACTTCAGCTCCTCCATCG
>JAAYVT010000079.1 GCA_012517025.1 Phyllobacteriaceae bacterium
GGGGGCCGCCACGACCTGAGGCCGAGGCCGGTCGCGCCGAGAGCCCGGGCCACCGGTTCGACCAGAACGACGGCGCCGACCAGACCGAACACCGGGAGGTGGCGCATGTGGGCGAGCGCCATGTGCGCCAGCCCCAGCGCCGTGGCGAGACGCACCGGCGCCAGCCGTGCGCCGAACCACCCGAGCGCCGCGATGCCGCCGAGGAGAATCATCTCCATCGGACCGATGGTGGAGAAGTCGGTCGGCGCCCACTCGCCGATCGACGCCGTGCCGGCGCCGAGCCGCAGCACCGACACCGCCGCGCGCAGGGCGTCGAGGCCGTAGGGATGGATCAGGCTCGCCGTCAGCGACGCGGCGAGAAACGCCGTCCAGCCGAAGGCCAGCCGTCGCCGCGCCGCCGGCTCGCCCCGCAGCACCGCCTCGACCGCGAAGACCGGCACCAGCGCCAGGCCGAGCAGGAACGAGCCGTGCAGATTGGCCCAGATCACCATCACCGGCAGGAGAAGCGCGGAGGGCGCGCGCGGCGCTTCGGCGGCCCGTGTCAGGGCGACGGTCCACACCACCATCGGCAACCAGGCGAGGAGATGCGGCCGGGCGAGGACGTGCCCGGCGATCAGCATCCCCACGACGTAGAACACGACCGCCGCGCCGATCGCGCCGAGCCGGGCGGCGGCCTCGTGGGTCAGCACCGCCATGGCGGCCGCCAGCGTCGCGATCGCCAGGATCACCACGCCGGACCAGCCCGCCAGCCGGAACGCCAGCGCGAACAACACCTGCGACAGCCACTCCTTGGCGATCCACGGCGCCCCCGCCATCGTCCAGGACCAGGAATCGACCTGCGGCAGACGCCCGCTGTCGAGGATCGAGAGACCGAAGCGGACGTGCCACAGCGTGTCCGGATCGCCGAGCAGTCGCGGCGCCCATCCCGCCAACACCGCCGCCACGGCGACGAAGGCGGCGAGCGGCACGGCGAACGGCACCGGTCGGCGCGGCAGCGCCGGCGGCGTCCGGGCGAGCTCGCGCAGCACGGCGAGCACGGGAGACCGATCGAACGACGACATGTGACCCCCCGCGCCGAGATCGACGCCCCACGCCGCACCGCCCGACGGGCGGACGACGCGGGCATTCGAACCGCGAACGTCGCTCGATCGCGTCGCCCGCCGACGGCACCGACGCCGCGATCGAATCGCCGCTCGGTCCCCGTCTCCTCGCCGAGCCTATCGCCTCGCGCCGCTCGCGCGCGCCTCCGCCGTCCCGAGCGGGTCGAAATCCGCCGTCGAACGGAGCTCGAGGCACGGTCGAAAGGTCGTCGTGCCCCCCGCGACCCCGTCCGCGCGACCACGGGGCGAAGACGAGAGGGCGCGCCATCTTCAGATCGCGGCGTCGACGGGCTACTGTGTCGCGGTTCGCGGGCGAATCCCCATTCCCCGCCCCGTCGTTTCGAACCAAGGAATTGTGCCATGCCCGTCGTGACCGAAGACGCCATCCGTGAGCTCGCCGCCAAACTCTGGGCCGAGGACGGCCATCCCAGCGGCAAGGACGTCGAATATTGGCTGAAGGCGGAGGCAATTCTGAAGACGGAGGCCGCCGAGCCCGCTCCCGCGGCTCCCGCCCCGAAGAAGGCGGCGCCGCGCGCTCGGGCTCCGAAGGCGGAAGCCGCCGCCCCGGCGGCCGAGGAGGCCGCGGCCGAGCCGAAGCGCAAGAGCCCGGCCAAGCCCCGGGCGACCAAGCCCAAGGCCGCCTCGACGAAGTGATCGACGGGCGACCCGGTCTTCACGCACCGGGTTCGCGACGTCGAGCCGCTCTGCCGCTCCGCTCGCCGGCGGAGGATCACCCGATCCGATGATGAGATCGTCGATCGGTCGGGGGTTCGTCGCCCCCCACGCGACGCCGACGCTTCGTCGACGATCGTCTTCGTTCGCCCCGGCGACCGCCGAACGCCGCTTCCGTCGGTCACGGACGGACGAACGGCCGAGAGCGAACGCGAACCGGGTCGGTCGCCGCGATCGCGCCGCTCTCCCTGTTCGTCGCGTCGCACCCGACGGAAAGGTCGGCTCGCCCGGCGCCCCGGCGATCACCGCGCGAGAAAGGAAGCAGATACGAGTAAAACTCGATCCGATCGGAATTTCCGAACCTCGTTCATCGATCGTTTCCGGTTCCACGGCATGGTTTGGAGCGAGAAATTCCTCGATCCTCGTCCGGAAAGCGGTTCGACCGATGCCGTCGCCGACGTCCTTCTTCGTATCTCGCCTGCATGACCTCATCTGTTCCCGCGTCGGCGGGGTGGCGGCGTCGTTGGCCATCGCGATCGTGCCGATGCTGGCGCTGGTCGGCGGCACGGTCGACGTCTACCGCCTGCAGGACGAGCGGTCGAAATTGCAGAGCGCCGCCGATTCCGCCGTGCTCGCCGCCATCGCCAAGGCGTCGCTGTCGCTCACCACCTCGCAGGCGTCGTCCACCGCCGACAAGGTGTTCCGCTCGCAACTGTCGACGACGCAGCTGAAGTCGTTGATCTCCGCAACCCCGACGGTCGACGACGACACCACCAATCGCAACGTCACCTATACCTTCAAGGCCGCGATCCCGACGCTGTTCTTGAACATCGTCGGCATCTCGACCCTGGAGACCGACGGTACCTCCAGCGCCACCGTCGCGCTGCCGGTCTACATGGATTTCTACCTGCTGCTCGACAACACCCCGTCGATGGGCGTCGCGGCGACCACCACCGACATCGCCAAGATGGTCGCCAACACCTCGGATCAGTGCGCCTTCGCCTGTCACGACATGTCGACCACGCCGAACGACTATTACGGCTTGGCCAAGAAGCTCGGCGTCACCATGCGCATCGACGTCGTGCGCAGCGCCACCCAGCAGCTGATGGACACCGCCACCGCGACGCAGGCCGTCGCCAATCAGTTCCGCATGGCGATCTACACCTTCGGCTCGTCGGCCACCGCCACCGGCCTGACGACGATCAGCAATCTGACCAGCAATCTCTCCGGCGCCAAGACGGCGGCCGCGGCGATCGATCTGATGACGACGCCCTATCAGAACTACAATTCCGACATGGACACCGACTTCGACCACGTGCTGGCATCCGTCAACACGGCGATCCCGACGCCGGGGTCCGGCATCAACGCCTCGGCGACGCCGCAGAAGGTCCTGTTCTTCGTCTCCGACGGCGTCGCCGACGCGAATTACCCGACGACCTGCTCGCAGACTCCCTATGCCGGCTATCGCTGCGAGGAGCCGCTCACCGTCGCGACCTGCACCGCCATCAAGAACCGCGGCATCAAGATCGCGGTGCTCTACACCTCCTACCTGCCGCTGCCGACCAACAGCTGGTACAATTCTCAGATCGCCCCCTTCGCCGCGCAGATCCCGACCAACATGAAGGCCTGCGCCTCGCCGGGGCTCTATTTCGAGGTCACCCCGACCGACGGCATCCCCGAGGCGATGACGGCGCTGTTCACCAAGGCGGTGCAGACGGCGCGCCTGACCCGCTGAGGTCCCGCCGGTCGCACCGACGGCCCGAGCGAGCGGAACGGTGGACCCGCCGGTCGGCGTGGACTAGACACGTCTCGTCACACGTCTGCGGATCCGCCACATGCATCTCATCTTGCGCAACGTCGCCTCCAAACGCGTCCTGCTCGTCGGCGACGCCATGCTCGATCGTTACATGGAGGGGCCGGTCGGGCGGATCTCGCCGGAGGCGCCGGTGCCGATCGTCCGCGTCGGCCACGTCTTCGATAGGGCCGGCGGCGCCGCCAACGTGGCGCTCAACCTCGCCTCGCTCGGCGTCGCGGTGACCTTCCTCGCCTATGTCGGCGCCGATCCGGATGCCGAAACGCTGGAGCGCAAGCTCGCCGAGGCCGGAGTGACGACCCGCTTCGTCACCGCGACGGCGGCGCGCACCATCGTCAAGCTGCGCGTGTTGTCGCAACGCCACCAGCTGCTGCGGCTCGACTTCGAGGACAACTTCGCCACCCAAGACCACGCCCCCCTCCTCGCCGCCTACGCCGAGGAACTGGCGCGCCACGACCTCGTCGTGCTCTCCGACTACGGCAAGGGGACGTTGGCGGCGGTGGCCGAAATGATCGCCGCGGCGCGCGCGGCTGGTCGCGCCACCATCGTCGATCCCAAGGGCAGCGACTTCGCCCGCTATGCCGGGGCGACCGCGATCACCCCCAACGCCTCGGAGTTCGCGGCGGTGGCCGGGCGGGCGAGCGACGAGGAAGACTTCGCGGCGCGCGGTTTCCGTCTGCGCGAGAGCCTCGGGCTCAAGCATCTGCTGGTGACGCGCGGCGAACGCGGCATGAGCCTGTTCGGGGCGGGCGACTTCCGCCTCGACATCCCCACCGAGGCGCGCGAGGTCTACGACGTCACCGGAGCCGGCGACACGGTGATCGCCACCCTCGCCGCGACGCTGGCCGCCGGCGCCTCCTTCGCCGACGCCACCCGCCTCGCCAATCTCGCCGCCGGCATCGTCGTCGGCCGGATGGGCACCGCCACGGTGACGCTCGACGAGCTGCACGCGGTCGCAGTGCCGCAAGAGGCGACCGACGACACCGACCGGACGCTGCGCCAAATCGCCGAGGCGAAGGCGCGCGGCGAACGCATCGTCATGACCAACGGTTGTTTCGACGTGCTGCACGCCGGCCACGTCGATTATCTGACCCGCGCCAAGGCGCTCGGCCACCGGCTGGTGGTGGCGCTCAACTCCGACGCCTCGGTCAAGCGCCTCAAGGGCGAGAGCCGGCCGGTGAACACCTGGGCGAACCGCGCCGCCGTGCTCGCCGCCCTGAAGGCGGTCGATTGGGTGATCCCGTTCGACGGGTCGATCGACGCGGAAGGACGGCATTCCGACACCCCGCTCGACGTCGTTCGCGAGGTCGGGCCGGACGTGCTGGTCAAGGGTGGCGACTACACCATCGAGACGATCGTCGGCGCGACCGAGGTGCTGGCGGCCGGCGGCGAGGTGCGGGTGCTGCCCTTCGTCGAGGGTCAATCGACCACCGCCGTGCTCGCCCGCCTCGCCGTGTCGGCGAACGGCCCGGACGAATCGCGCTGAAACGGTGTGCGTCGGCGCGTCGCCGGGTCCGGATGATTCGCCGGAAAACCGATTTGTTCGCCGGCTAGTGATCGGGTGTTTTCGCCCGCCGCCCCGCGTCGTTTCGACCGGGGCGGCGGAACCGAGCGCTCAGTAGAGCAGGCGGGCGCGGATGGTGCCCTCGATCGCCCGCATGTCGGCGAGCACCTCGTCGGCGAAGTCGCCGGCGGCGTCCGCCTCGATCACCACGTAACCGATGTCGCCCTCGGTCTGCAGGTACTGCGCCGAGATGTTGACGCCGCGATCGGAGAACAGCCGGTTGAGGCGGTTCAGCATGCCGGGGCGGTTCTGGTGGACGTGCATGAAGCGGGTGCCGGTCGGGCGGGCCGGCAGCTGCACCTGCGGGAAGTTGACGGCGCCGTTGGTCGAGCCGATGTCGGAGAGATCGACCAGCTTGCGCGCCACTTCCTCGCCGATGCGCTCCTGCGCCTCCTCGGTCGAGCCGCCGATGTGCGGGGTGAGGATGACGTTGGCGAGGCCCTGCAGCGGCGTGACGAACTTCTCGGCGTTCGACTTCGGCTCCTTGGGGAAGACGTCGACGGCGGCGCCGGCGAGGTGGCCGTCCTTCAGGGCGGCGGCGAGGGCGTCGAGATCGACCACGGTGCCGCGAGCGTTGTTGATCAGATACGCCCCCTTCTTCATGCCGCGGATCTCGCGCTCGCCGATCATCATATGGGTCGACGGGGTCTCCGGCACGTGCAGCGAGACGACGTCGGACTGATCGAGCAGCTCCTCGAGCGTCCCGGCCGGCTCGGCCATGCCGTGGCGCAGCTTGTCGGTGACGTCGTGATAGATCACCCGCAGGCCCATGCTCTCGGCGAGGTTGGAGAGCTGCGAGCCGATGTTGCCGTAGCCGATGATGCCGAGCGTCTTGCCGCGCACCTCGAACGAGCCGTTGGCCGACTTGTCCCACCCGCCCTCGTGCGCCGAGCGCGACCGATCGGGGATGCGGCGCAGCAGCATGACGATCTCGCCGATCACCAGCTCGGCGACCGAGCGGGTGTTGGAGAACGGCGCATTGAAGACCGGGATACCGCGATTGCGGGCGGCGTCGAGATCGACCTGGTTGGTGCCGACCGAGAAGCAGCCGACGGCGATCAGCTTGTCGGCGGCTTCGAAGACCTCCTCGGTGAGGCGGGTCCGCGAGCGGATGCCGATCATGTGGACGCCCTTGACCGCCTCTTTGAGGGCCTCGCCTTCCAACGCCGTCTTGAGATGGGTGACGTTGGTGTAGCCGGCCTTCTTGAGGAGATCGACGGCGGTCTGGCTGATGCCTTCGAGCAGCAGCACGGAGATGCGATCGCGGGGCAGAGAGAGGCGGACGGTCATGATCGGCACCGGGTTGGGAGAGGAACCGCCGGTCTAGGCCGAACCGGCCTCCCGATTCAATGCCGAATCGCGATCTTTCGCCGAATTGCCGTGTCCCCGCATCGCCTCGCCTGCCCCCTCCCCGACCCCGACGAGCGGAGCCGGCGCGGTCACCTCGGGCCCGTCGGCGGGACCTCGGTGGGCGGGCGCGTGGCGCTCAGGTGATGCAGCACGACGGCGGCGGTGGTGGCGACGTTGAGGCTGTCGACCCCCGGCGCCATCGGAATGCCGACCGCGCGGGTGCGGGCGAGGACGTCCGCCGGCAATCCCGGCCCCTCGGTGCCGAGCAGCACCGCGACACGCCCCTCGACCCGCGCGTCGACGAGCCGTTCCGGCGCCCGCGGCGACAGCGACAGCACCGTGAAGCCGTGCGCCTCCAGCACCGCGACGGGATCCTCGTCGACGCCGAAGCGGGCGGAGGGAACCGTCAGCACGTGGCCGACCGAAACGCGCAAGGCCTTGCGATAGAACGGATCGCAGCAAGGCGCATCGAGCAGCACCGCGCTGGCGCCGAAGGCGGCGGCGTTGCGGAAGAGGCCGCCGACGTTGTCGTGATTGGCGATGCCGAGGGCGACGACGACGACGGCGTCGGCGGGCGCTTCGGCGAGGAGATCGCCGACCGGGCGCGGCGCCTCGCGCCGGCCGATCGCCAACAGGCCGCGATGAAGCGGAAACCCGACGATCGCGTCGAGCACCGGCCGGGCGACGACGTGGACCGGGACGGTGTCGTCGAGGTCGGCGAGCAGCGGCGCAAGACCGTCGAGGCGACGCTCGTCGACGAGCAGCGAGATCGGGCGATGACGGGCGGAGCGCAGCAGCACCGTCAGCACCACCTCGCCCTCGGCGACGAACAGACCGCGTCGCCCGACGAGATCGCGCTCGCGCACGTCGCGGTATTCGGCGATGCGCGGGTCGAGCGGATCGTCGACGGGAACGAGACGGGGCATGGGCTGACCTCGCGGGTGGGTTCCCCCTTCCCTGCCACGGCGGATCGGGGGAGGACAAGCGGCGGCGGCGCGAGGATTTCCACAAGCCGCGGCAAGCGCTTCGCGGCACCGATCGAGGGGCTTGCCCCGATCGGCGAAGCGCTATAGAAGGCGCTGCGTGAGCGCCCTTCGTCTATCGGTTAGGACGGCAGCCTTTCACGTTGCAAAGACGGGTTCGACTCCCGTAGGGCGCGCCACGACATCGAACCCCATCTGAAAAATGGCTGTTTTCCGCCAATCGCGAAAAGCGATGTGGCGCAGGATGGGCGCACATCGTGGCGCGGCGCGCGGGCGGAGATCGCCCCCCTCGTTACACAGAAGATCCCCGGCTGGCCGAGGCCGAACCAGGGGAGCGAATTTGCGATCGGAACATCGGCGCTTCGGAGGAAAGAGGCGAGCGGAGCGGCTCGCCGACTCTCCGCCCTCTCGACATCTCCGGTGTGGGACGCCCATCGCCGGCGCGCAGGCGCTGCTCGATCTCGCCGATTTCCTCGATCGCTTCGTCGAGCCGTTCGTCGACGGCGGTCGGCGCGGCGCTCGACGATCCCGGTCGGAACGGCGGCAAGAAGCGAAATTCGAAGGCGTCCGGATGACTCGGAGCGGCTCGGCCTGGAGGCCTCATGTTTCGACGGTCGTGGCCGAACCGTCGATGGCCATGGCGGGATCCAGTGCGGCGGTCAACACCGCGTGGTGCAACGGCCATGCGCCCGGTTCGTCGAGCCAGCCGAACTGGCCGTTTGGATTGACTTCGAGAAAGGTCGTCGTCGCGCCGTCGATCAGGAAATCGAGCCGGCCGAACAGCAACCCGAGCCGTTTCATGTAGACGTCGATCGTCGCGGCGAGCCCCTCAGGCAGCGACCACGGTCGCCACGGATCGTCGTGCGCACCGTTGCGGATCCGCCAGTCCTCGACTCCGAGATCGGCACGCGTGCGCTCCATCTCGAAGCCGAAGCAACGCCCGGCCACATAGAGCACGGTCGCATCGCGCTCCGCCGGCGCGATCTCCTGGATCAACCACGGCCAATTCGGCGACAGACGTTCGGTCTCGACGGATTGCACGAAGATGTAGGCGTCGCGCCCTTCCCCGACCGATTCCGTCGTCAGACGCTTCACCATCCGCCGGCCCGGCGGCCAGCGCACGCCCCAGCCGACCGCCCATTCGGGCGTCGGGAAGAGATCGCGAGCCACCCGCATCTGGGCGAGCCGGCCGACCCGGCGCGGGCCGGACGGCTCGATCAGTCGCAGAAGACCGCGCGCCCTCGCCCAGTCGCCGATCTCGCGCACGATCGTCTGCAGTTCGGCCTCGGTCGCGGCGCGATCCTCGGGCGAGCCGCCCTCCCACTCCGGCGTGTCGCGCAGAGACGGACGCCGCCAGAGCACGGCGGTGACGTCCTCGGAGGCGACCGATCGGCCGGTCGGATCGTCGAAGCGGAAACCGTCGGCCGTCCAGGCGAAGCGATACCGCGTCCACAGGTCGATGTTGAAGCGGAACACGGCCACGCCGCGTTCGCGACAGAGCTCGACCAGAATGTCGGCGGTTCCGTCGATGCTGTTCGAAAGCAGGAGCAACATGTGAGCCTGCGCCACCCCCTCCACCGAGGCTCCGCCGCGTCGGAGGGGGTGTCCCTGATCAGTCGAAGCCGCAATCGTGCACCTGATCGGTGCCGCCGTTGCGCTGGGTCTGGATCGTCGCCGTGTTGCAGTTCGCCGTGCTGTCGGCGAGCTTCATGTCCGACGGCCGGCTGCCCTGCTGCAGGCTCCAGTCGTAGGGATCCTTGCTCAGCTCGACGATGTGCGGTCGCGTCCCCAAGTCGACGGGAACGATGTCGGTGGCGACCTGCGGGCTGGCCGCCGAAAGCAACAACACACTGGCGGAAAGGAGCATGACGTTTCCCTTTCGAGAGCGCCTGCGATCACGCGTGCGATCGCACGGCACACACTGACATCATACCGTCATGTCGGAAGCTCTTCGACGGGCTCGGGTGGTATCCGGAGGTGCGAGGGCCGCGCCGAAACGTCTCACGCGCTACTACCGACTTTGCGTCGTCTCGCGCTGTTGTAAAGAATCGACGAGGTTCGCAAAACAGGCCCGGAACGACGCGAGAGATGCTCGTCGGGCCTCGAGCCGCGCGGTTCGCGACGTGGCGTCGATCGTGGCGTCCCGTCGTCGAGCGGAGACCGGCGGAGGATGATAGAGATGTCGTTCGCCCGTTTCGCAGTGTTCGCTTCCGTCCTCGCCCTCTGCTGTGGCACCGCCGTCGCCGACATGGGCCGCATCGTGGTCTCGGGCTCGCCGGCGAAGGTCGAGGAGAGCTCGCAGAAGGCGTTGATCCTCCACGATCGCCGGGAAGAGGTGCTGATCCTCGGCACCGAAATCGGCTCGACCGCCGCCCAGCCGATCCTCCGCTTCATCCCCTTTCCGAGCGAGCCGAAAGTCTCGCTGGCACCGCCCGACACCTTCGACCGCGTCGCCGCGATGCTGGCGAAATATCGACTGCGCTTCGCCACCCGTTGGATGACCAAGGGCGGAGCGGCGACCCGCGAACGGGGCGTCGAGATCGTCTCCGCCGAGCGCCTCGGTTCGCACGACGTGACCGTGCTGCGCGTCCGCGACATCGCCGCCTTCCGCACCTGGATCGACGACTACGTCCGCAGCCACGGCCTGCCTGCGGCCGCCGCCTATCCGCGCGAGGAAGCGATCGTCGCCGACTACGTCGCCCGCGGTTTCGACCACTTCGTCCTCGACCGCGTCGATCTCGGCGCGAAGCCGCGCTTCGTCGAGCCGCTCGCCTTCCGATTCGAGAGTTCCGACCTCTATTATCCGCTCCTCACCTCCAACAGTTTCGGTGGCGAGGGCGCGATCGAACTCTTCGTCGTCGCGCCGGTGACGTTGTGCCGGCCGGGCTCGAACGATCCTTCCGGCGCCTTCCGCGGCGAGGATTTCGACCTCGCGGCGACGCCCGCGCGCGGGCGGTGCCTCGGCCTCGACGCCAAGGCCAGCACGTCGGCCCGTCTGCCGGCGGAAGAAGCCGATCTCTCGTCGATCTTCCCCGAATGGCGGGCCTTCTTCGGCGCCGAGCCGATCTTCCTCCAGGCGATCCGGCGGGTCGGCCCCTATCGCTTCGAGGCCGACGTCCGGGCGCCGCTCGTCGGCGAGGCGAAGGCGCTGGAGCCGGAGAAGCCGACCGACCGGCCGTTCCCCGGCCTCGGCGACCTCGTACCGCCGCCGGCCTGTGGCGTGAAGCCGGAGCGCGGCCCCTGCAAGGCAGCCTTCGAGGCCTGGGCGTTCGACTCGGCGACCGGTGTCTGCAAGCCGTACCTCTGGGGCGGCTGCGGCGATCCGCCACCGTTCTCGACGCGCGAAGACTGTGAGCGAGTTTGTACCCCCCGTTGATCGGCAGCCCCGTCCGATCGTCCCAAATCTGCCCACGGAAGGACGTCGCGATCATGTTCGGTTCGTCGCCTCATCGCTCCTCGTCGGTCGCGACCTCGACCCGCGCCCTGCTCCTCGCCTCGGTCTTCGCCGCGACCGTCGCCACCGCCGGGGCGACCGATCTGCCGCTGACCCGCGTGGTGCTGTCGAGCGCCGGTCTCGCCCAGTTCACCCATGAGGGGGAAGCGACCGCCGGATCCGCCATCACCCTGCCCGTCCGGCTCGATCAGGTCGACGACGTGCTGAAGAGCCTCACCGTCTTCGACACCGCCGGCGCGGTCGGTCCCGTCAGCCTGCCGGGGCGCGAGCCGCTCGACGAACTCTTCCGCGATCTCCCCTTCGACCGCGACGCGCTCGCCTCGCCGACCGAACTCCTCAACGCGCTGGTCGGCAGCGAGGTCGAAATTTCCGGTCCGGTGGCGGCGCGCGGCCGCATCTTCCGGGTCGAGGCGGAACCGACGACGCTCCCCGACGGTCGCCAGACCACTCTGCGCCATCGTCTGTCGTTGATGACCGACAAGGGTCTGGTGCAGGCGGTGTTCGAAGAGATCACCGCGCTCGCCTTCGTCGACCCGCAGGCTCGCGGCCAGATCGACCGGGCGCTCGCCGGTCTCGCGGAAAACCGCGCCAAGGATCGCCGCACCCTGTCGATCGGCGTGCTCGGGTCGGGTGCGCGCAAGATGGCGGTCGCCTATGTCGTCGCCGCGCCGATCTGGAAGACCAGCTGGCGGCTGGTGGTGCCGAGCGACGGCGCCGGCAAGGCCCGCCTGCAGGGCTGGGCGGTGCTCGAGAACCTGACCGGCGGCGACTGGACCAACGTCGACCTGACCCTCGTCTCCGGCAACCCGGTCGCGCTCACGCAGCCGCTCTACACCTCGATCTACGGCGAGCGGACCACGGTTCCGGTGACGACCGGCGTGGCGATCGCACCCCCCTCCGACAGCGGCCGCACCACGATGAACGCGCGCGCGGCGCGCGCCGGCGAGGCACGCGCGGAAGTCGCCGAGGAACAACTCTTCTCCAAGTCGGCGGCGCCGGCACCGGTGCCGACGTTGCGTCTCGCGGACGTACCGCCGCCGCCGCCGATGGCCGCCCCCGCCGAGGCGGTCGCCGCCGAGGAGGCGGCGACGCAACTCCTCTATCGCTTCCCGAGCCCGGTCACGCTGGCGACCGGACACACGTTGATGCTGCCCTTCGTCGATCGCGAGATCTCGGCCGAGCGGGTCTGGATCTATCGTCCGACGACCGACGCCCGCCACCCGCTCGCCGCCCTGCGCCTCCTCAACGACGGCCAGACGGCACTGCCGACCGGCATCCTGACCGCCTTCGAGACGGCGAAGAGCGGCGCGCTCGAGCACGTCGGCGACGCGGTCCTGCCGCTGGTCGGCCGGGGCGAGGCGAAGTTCCTGTCCTTCGCCCTCGACACCGCAACCGACGTCCGTCGCGAGGATCGCGGCGTCCGCCGATCGAGCCTCGGCACGATCGCGAACGGCGTGTTGAAGACCACCATCCGCTCGCGCCACGCCTTCGCCTATGAGATTTCCGCCCCGGCCGCCGACGACCGCACGGTGATCGTCGAGGAGGCGCGGGTCGCCGGTTGGACGCCGACCGCGAAGGACGGGGTCGAAGACACGCCCACTCATCATCGCCTGCGCGTCGCCGCCGCGAAGGGCGTCACCACCAAGGCCGAACTGGTGTTGGAACGCACCGACGTGCAGACCGTCTCCCTCGGCACGCTCGGCCCCGACGACGTCCTCGTCCGGCTGCGCGGACTGGAGAACGAGAGCCCGGCGCTGCGCGAAGCGATCGATCGGCTCGCCGCCGTCGTCGCCGACGTCTCGCGCCAGCAGGCGCAGAAGGACCGCAACGAAGAAGAGCGCGAGAAGATCGTCGCCGATCAGGAGCGCATCCGCGCCAACCTCCAGTCGGTCGGATCCGGCAGCGATCTCGGCCGTCGCTACGTCGACACCCTGCGCACTCAGGAGAATCGTTTCGGCGAACTCGATCGCGCCGACCGTGCCGCGACCGAAGCGATCGCCGCGCGCCGCCGCGACGCCGAGAAGATCATCGAAACGCTGAAGCTCTGACCCTCGCCGGTGGCGAGGTCTCGGTCCCGTCCGCCCGAGCACCACGTCCCGACGACACGGGAAAGGACGAAGGAGAAGAAAGATGTCCGAAATGGAAAGGACTCGCAGACGCTTTCTCCGCCAGCTGGCGCTCGGCAGCGTCGGCCTCTTCGCCGCCGCCGCGGTGCGTCGCGCCGAGGCGGCCGCCGACCCGAAGGGTCTCTTCGCCGACCAATTCCTCGAGGACGGCCACGTCGTCCACATCCCCGCCGGTCACTACGACCGGGAGCGCAAGGTCTTCATCGAGGAAGAGAGCGGCGAGCCGATGGTCCGTCAGGCGCAACAGATGACGGGGTCCTGGACCTACAGCGACACCACGCGTTGTTCCAACATGTTCTACCCGAACAACGGCAACCCCTATTGCGCCTCCTACGACAGCGACCAGGATTCCCATCCCGACGGCTTCAAACCCGGCGAATGAGGCGGCACGCGACCACCCGTTTCCGTCCGCCTTCGACGATCGGCGGCGCTCGTCGCCGATCGTCCGTCGAGCCGAGCCATGTCGAACAAGATCCTCATCGTCACCGGCGAGCACGATTCGACCGCCGATCTGATGGTTCTGCACCTCGCCGATCGCGGCGTCGCCTTCGAGCGGTTCCACCCGCAGGATCTGCCCCGCGACGCCACGGTGACGGTGCGTTTCGGGCCGAACCATCCCCCCGAAGGCCGAATGACCACCCTCGGCACGCCGATCGACTGGTCCGAGATCGCCGCCGTCTGGTATCGCCGACCGCAGGCCTTCTCGCTCTCCACCGGCCTCGGCGCGGAGGAACGTGAATTCGCCTTCCACGAATGCACCGCCGTGACGCAAGGGATGTGGCGCAGCTTCGACGCCTTCTGGGTGAACCATCCCGATCGCATCCGCATCGCCGAATCGAAGCCGCTGCAGCTGACGCTCGCCGGCCGCCTCGGCTTCCGGCTGCCGCGTACGCTGTTCACCAACGATCCCGGCGAGGTGCGCGCGCTGTGGGACGCCTGCGGCGGCGCGATCGTCTACAAGTCGATGACGCAGGGAGTGCTCGGCCAGTCGGTGCAGAAGTCGGTCTACACCAACCGCGTCACCGCCGAGCATCTCGCCCGTGCCGACCTGCTGCGCAACGCCCCCGGCCTGTTCCAGGAGGAGATCCCCAAGGCGGCCGATCTGCGCATCACCGTCGTCGGCGAACGCCTGTTCCCGATCGAGATCCGTTCGCAGACCGATCCCGACGCGCTCGTCGACTGGCGGCGCGGCGCGGTGCCGAACATGGCGCACGTGCCGTGCACGCTTCCCGCCGAGGTGGAGCGCGCTTGCCTCGCCCTCAACCGGAGGCTCGGGCTGCATTACTCGGCGATCGACATGGTGCTCACGCCGGACGGCGAACACGTGTTCCTCGAGATCAATCCGAGCGGTCAGTTCGGCTGGATCGAGAGCGTCACCGGGTTGCCGATCATCGAGACCCTGGCCGATCTGCTGCTCGACGGCGCCCGGCGCGGTCTCGTCGATCGGCCGATCTGCGACCCGCCTCCGGCGCGAGCCGCGAGCGAGGTCGAACGAGAGAAGGCGACGTCATGAAGCCCTCCGTCGTCGTGCTCGCCGCGCTCGCGGCCGGCGTCTTCGCCGCGCTCGCCGCCCCCGCTCTCGCCGTCGCCCCGGACGAATGCGAAAAGCAACGCGCCCTGTTTCCGAAGGATTGGAACGACGTGACCGGCGAACGGCCGATCTGGATCTGCCGATCGCACTATGCCGGCCTCCTCGAGGTTCGGCTGGGGCCGAGCGATCCCGCCGGACGACGGCCGATGAGCCTCGTCCCGGTGCGGGGCGAGGCCACGGGCGACATGCGACGCGATCGCGAGCGACCGATCTACCGGATCTGGCTGGACCCCGAGCAGGTGCGGCGTCTGCGCGAAGGCCGCTACTTCGCGACGATCGTGCGCGCCGAGGAGTCCTGCTGGATACGCGGAGACCTGTCCGGCGACACGGTCTTCTTCATGGATGCGGCACGGCCTCCGTCCGATCGGGAGGATGCCGGCGCGTTCTACAACAAGGCGCCGCGAACGGGTGCCTTCGGCGGACAAGCCTGGGACTGCGAAAAGCCCCATTGAGATCGACCCGACGACGGCGGTCGAGGAGTTCGGCCGTCCGGCTCATCGGGCGGCCATCCTGCCCAGCCCGCCGGACGCCCCCGGTCCGAGATCGCTCCGGCCCCACGTCCGGTCCGATGCACTCGGGTCGACCCGAGAGCAGGACGATCCCGAAGACGGGGAAGCGGAGACGGTGTCGACTGCGCGGCCTCGACGTCGTCGGACCGACCCGTCAGGGCGAGATCGCGCGAGCCGCCGATCCAAGGCGTTCGCGAAGGCTCGGCCGCCGAGGGGCGACGAGGTCGCCGCACGACGCCCTGCGCGAGCCGCGACCCACCTCCACCGACACGAAGTTTCATTCGATTTGACCATAGTCGATATTATCGATAATTTCGAAATCATGGCCGCGCACGGTGTCCCGTGCCGCCGGCGGGCGCGGATCCGAGCGGCGCCGGCCCGACGACGAGGAGAGGTGGATGACGGAACCGACGCGGAAACCGGTGACGGTGCTCGTCACCCGCCGGGTGCGCCCGGGGCACGAGGCGGCGTTCGAGGCGCTGACGCGGGAATTGCTTACCGTCGCCGATCGCTTCCCCGGCCATCTCGGCGGCCACGTGCTGCGCCCCGAGGGGCTGCGGAGCACTCTCTACCAGACCCTCTTCGCCTTCGACGATCAGGCTCATCTCGACGCCTGGACCGACAGCCGCGAACGCCACGACATTCTCGATCGCCTGCTCGCCATCAGCGAGGGTGAGACCGGCCTGCACATCCTCTCCGGCCTGGAGGGATGGTTCGCGCTGCCGAACGCCCCGACCCGCAAGCCGCCGCCGCGCCCGAAGATGGCGCTGGTCACCTGGATGGGCATCTTCCCCTTGGTGCTGGTGCTGTTCCACACCGTCGCGCCCATCCTGGCGCCGATCAGCACGACACTGAGCATCTTCGTGATCACCGCGATCGTCACCGTCGCCATGACCTGGGTGGTGATGCCGCTGCTGGTCCGCCTGCTGGCCAAATGGCTCTATCCCGAGCTGCGATCCACCGCTCCGTCCGACCCGTCTTCCAACTCGCCGAAGGGATCACCGTGATCGATCGTCAACCGCTCCTCGGCATCCTCGCCACGCTCGTCGTCGTCGCCGTCGCGCTCGGCGCGGCGCTCGCCCTGCCACCGGCGATCGAGGCCGGAGCCGCCACGATCTTCCTGGTGGCGATGGTGCCGACCCAGGTCGTCATGAGCCTCTATTGGCGCGGCGAGGTTCCCACCGCCGTCGGCAGGCTGCCGCAACCGATGCGCGGCCTCGCCTTCGCCGCGATCGCCGTCGCCGTGGCGGCGGTCGTCGCGCTCGGCGCCGTCATGGTCTTCGGCGGCGGCCGCTTCGAGGCGACGCCCTTCGTGATCATGCCGCTGGTGATCACCGTGCCGATCACCCTCGCCCAGGTGATCCTGTTCGAGGGCTGGCCGTTCTCGGTGATGACCGCATCGCGCGCCCTGCAGGGGATCGCCGTCCTGGTCGCCACCTACGCGATCGCCTTCCTGGTCGATCGGATCTTCTTCGACTTCGGCTTCGCCGCCGGCGCGCCGTTCTATCGCGGCGAGCTCGATCCGCACGGGATGTTCGTCGCCTGGGTGCCGATGACGGCGCTGGTGGCGGCGGTCTATGCGATGCTGATCCTCGTCCTGTTCGACTTCCGACCGACCGCCCGCGTGTTCGAGCGGTTTCCGACGCTCGGCCGCCAGCCGTTGCGCGGACTGGTGAACGCGGTCGTGGTCGTCGCGCTGGTCGCGGTGCCCTGGCTCGGTTTCGTGACCTGGGGCGGCATGGATCTGGTCGATTTTCTGGCGCGGGTCGCGGTCTGCCTGATCTTCGGGATCTTCATTCTGCTCGTCATGATGGGCGGGGCGCCCTTCGTCGCCCTCCGCCAGCCGGCGCGCGGGCTGGTGCTGAGCGCGGCGGCGATCGTTCTCGCCGTCGCCGCCTTCGAAGGCTACCGGGCGGCGGCGACGGCGATCCACGCGATCACCGCCGGGCCGCCCGGCTACGACCTCGAACTGTGGCTCGCCTCGGCGATGCTCGGCTTCACCTTTCCGGCGATGGTCGCCTTCGCCGACTGGTTCGGCTTCTGGCCACTCGTCCGCCCGGCCCGGCCCGACGCCGAGACCGACTGACCCTCACCGGCCGCCGTCGCGCAAGGAGGCGAAGTCGTGGCGCTCCAGCAGCCACGACACGCCCACGCCCGCGACCAGCCCCCAGAACGCCGCGCCGATGTCGAGGAGACCGACGTCGGCCACCGTCACCAGGAAGGCGACGATCGCCCCGAGCGTGAAGCGATCGCGGAAAGCGGCGCTGAAGGCCGACTGCAGCACCCGCAGCATGGCGAGCCCGGCCAACGTCATGATGAACGCCTTCGGCGCATGCACCATGACGCGGGTCAGCGCCGGGGCGACGAGGCCGAAGCCGATCGACAGCACGCCGGTGGTCATGCCGGCGGTGTACTGCCGCTCGCGGCCGCCCGACGACACCAGAATGGCGTTGGTCGGGCCGGCGAGGCAGGTGCAGACGCCGCCGACCAGCGCCGCGACGATCGAGCCGACGCCGCACGCGACCGTCACCGCGTCGACCGGCGGCTCGTGCCCGGCGCCGCGCAGCACCGCGAAACCCTGCCCGTTCTGCACCACCAGCACGGTGATGGCGAGCGGGATCACCAGTTCGACCATCGCCGACCACGACCATTCCGGCGTGACGACGGTCGGTCGCGCCAACTCGACGCCGCCGATCACCGAAGTGTCGAAACGGCCGAGGACGATCGCCGCGACGACGCCGGCGACGAGCGCGCCGAGGATCGGCGGCACGCGACGACCGAGCGTCGGCGCCGCGCAAAGCGCCAGCCAAGCCGCCACCATCGGTCCGGCGATGCCGACGTCGAGCCGCAGCGCCCGCACCAGATCGAGGCCGAAGCGCAGAAACACCCCGGCGACCATGCCCATGACGATCGGCATCGGCACCGACCGCATCGCCCGCCGCACCCAGCCGGTCATCCCGAGGACGACGATCAGCAGGCCGGTGACGTGGTAGGCGCCGACCACCTCCGGGAAGCTCAGATGGCCGAGCGCCGGGCCGACCAGCACCGTGCCGGGGATGGTCCAGAACAGCGCCAGCGGCTGGCGATAGGCCCAGGAGAAGGCGAGCGTCAGCACCCCGTTGACCACGAAGATGCCGAAGATCCACGACGCCAGCGTCGCCTCGTCGAGCCCGCCCTGAGCGCCGACCGAGAGGACGACGGCGACCGGCGCGGTGGCGGCGAACAGCCAGCCGATGAAGCCGTGGGCGAGGGGA
>JAAYVT010000080.1 GCA_012517025.1 Phyllobacteriaceae bacterium
ACCCTGACCCCGAGGATCGAGGCGACGGCGACGATCGCGCCGGCCCGCCGCGCCGTCACCAGCCGCCGCGCCGCTTCCTGCGCCACCAGCCAACAGCCCTTGAGATTGGTGTCGATCACCGCGTCCCAATCGGCCTCGCTCTGGTTGAGGACCGGGCGCTCGACCGCGATCCCGGCATTGGCGACGACGACGTCCGGCAGGCCGACGTCGGTCGTGGCTTTCTCGAAGGCGGCGGCGACGCTCGCCGCGTCGGTGACGTCGAGGGCGAGCGCATGGGCGCGACCGCCCGCCGCCTCGATCTCGGCGACGACCTCGACGAGGCGATCGAGCCGGCGCGCCGTCACGATCACGGTGGCTCCGGCGCCCGCCAGGGTTCCGGCGAAGTGGCGGCCGAGGCCGCTCGAGGCGCCGGTGACGAGCGCCACCCGGCCGGCGAGGGAAAAGGGATCGGCCATGGTCACACCGCCTCGCGCCGAGAGGTCGCGACCTCGGTCCGCCCGGAGACGAGCTTGCGCCCCATCGACCAGCGATGGACCTCGCTCGGACCGTCGTAGATGCGGAAGGCCCGCATGTCGGCGAAGATGCGGGCGACCACCGTCTCGTGGGTGACGCCCTGGCCGCCGAGGATCTGTACCGAGCGGTCGACCACCCGCCATTCGGCCTCGGAACAGACGACCTTGGCGCGGCTCGATTCGAAGTTGCAGCGCTCGCCCTGATCGAGCAGCCACGCGGTGTGCCAGATGTGGAGGCGGGCGGTCGTGAGGTCCATCTCGTTGTCGGCGAGCATGAAACTGACCCCCTCGTGGTCGCCGAGCGGACGGCCGAAGGCGTGGCGGCGGCGGGCGTGGTCGAGCGCGACGTCGTGGGCGCGCCGGGCCTGGCCGAGCCAGCGCATGCAATCGGTGAGGCGGGCCGGCGCCAGCCGCACCTGGGCGTAACGGAAGCCCTTGCCGATCTCGCCGAGCACGTCGCTCGCCGGGATCCGCACGCCGGAGAAGCGGACGACGCCGTGGCCACCGGTGAAGCAGGTGTCGAGCGCATCCATGGTGCGCACCACCTCGATGCCGGGCCGGTCCATGTCGGTCAGGAACATGGTGGCGCTGCCGTCCTCCATGCGCGCCATGACGATGGCGACGCCGGCTCCCTCGGCCCCGGTGATCAGCCATTTGAGGCCGTCGATCACATAGTCGTCGCCGTCGCGGCGGGCGGTCGTGGCGAGCATGCCGGGATCGGCGCCGGCGCCGGGCGGCGGCTCGGTCATGGCGAAACAGGAGCGCAGCCGGCCCTCGACCATCGGACGCAGCCAACGCTCCTTCTGCGCCTCGGAGGCGACCGCCTCGAGCAGATGGACGTTGCCTTCGTCGGGGGCGTGAATGTTGAGCGCGGTCGGGCCGAGCGGCGAATAGCCGGCCTCCTCGAAGACGATCGCCTTTTCGACATGGGTCAGGCCGAGGCCGCCGTAATGGCGCGAGGCATGCGGCGTCAGCAGGCCGGCGGCGCGGGCGCGAGCGACGAGTTCGTCGCGCAGCGCTTCCGAGGGACCGTGGGCGGTCTGGCGCGAATCGCCTTCGAAAGGGACGACCTCGTCGGCGACGAAGCGGCGGGTGCGCTCGCGCAGATCGATGAGGTCGGGGGTGAGGGAGAAGTCCATCGTCGTCTCCGAGCGGTTCGGCGGGAAGTCTTCGGGTCGATCGGCGCGGCGATCAGGCGTTCGGCGAGGGGGAGGGCGCGTCCGGGTCGACCGCCTCGCATCGCCGCGAGAAGCCGATGCCGCGCGGCCGTTCCTCCGGCAGCGGCCCACCCTCGGCGAAGAAGCGCCGCACCTCCGGGCAGAACGGGTCCGGCCCCTCGGCGGGCGGCGGCGGCCACGCCGGCGGGCGGCCGGCCATGGCGGCGCGGGCCGCGTAGATCGAACGGGCGACGAGCAGCGCGCGGCCGTGGAAGGTGCACATGACGCCTCCGGGGGAACGGCGCCGGGGACCGGCGCCGGGAAAAGCCGAAGTCGTCGCCGGGCGGCGGACCCGCCCGGCGACGGGCGGATCACTTGACGGCGATCGGATTGACCGGCGAGCCGGTGCCGTTGACGACCTTCAGCGGCGCCGCCGCATAGAGGAAGTCCCAGCGGCCGTCGGCCGAGCAGTCGTCGGAGAGCGCCCTCAGATCGCAGATCTCGGTGAAGGTGACGCCGAGATTGCGCATCAGCGCGCAGTGCAGCGGCAGCGCCACCCCGCTCACCGGATCGACCGTCACCTCGTTGGCGATGGTGTCGGTGACGAGATTGGGGATCTCCATGTCGCGGAACCAGGCGACCAGTTCGGGCGAATAGGTGAGGCCCGGCTCGACGAAGCCGTCGTAGAACTCCTCGCGGCCGTCGCGGAAATAGGTCTCGATCCAGCCGGTGCGGATCACCAGGATCGAGCGCGGGGTGATCTCGGTGCCCTGGGCGGCGGCCGCCGCGATCAGATCCTGGTGGCTGAAGGTCTCGCCCTTCTCCAGGTTTTCCTTGCCGCGATGCTTGGCCATGTCGATCAGCACGCCGCGCCCGACGATGCCGCGCTGCGCGATCGGCAACACGCTCGCCTTGGCCATGCCGCCGATGGTGCTGCGGGCGTCGTAACCGTTGTAGAGCTGGCCGTCGTACCAGACGTGGCCGAGGGCGTCGTATTGGGTCGAGCCCTGCAGGAAGGCCGACATGGCGTCGTCGGCATAGTGGAGCCCGCCGGCGAAGGTCGGCCCCTTGCCGGAGATCCAGTGGCCCTCGTCGAGGATCTGGTAGCGCTCGGCGCCGCGCCGGCCCGGCCACACCGGATCGCCGACCGGATTGCCCATCGGCACCTGCAGCGTGAAGACCTTGCCCTTGCGCACCGAGCGCACCGCATCGAGCACTTCGGTGGCGCCGAGATAGTTGAGCGCGCCGACCTCGTCGTCGGGGCCCCACTTGCCCCAGGTCTTGGGTGCGTCCTTCAGCAGATCGCCGACATAGGGAGCTTCGATCGTCATGTTTCCTCTCCGTGGTCCGTCAGTGGTTGGTCGCGAGCGTCCCTTCGGGGGACGTCTCGGCTCCGCCGGTCGAGCGGCGAATGGATGGACGGGGACGGGATCCCCGGTCGCTCACGCCTCGATCGTCTCGAGGCGTCGTTGCAGGCGGTTCATGGCGGCGAGCCAGCAGTCGGTGTCGCTCGCCCGCTGCACCGCGTAGTCGTGCACCGCGCCGTGCGGCAGGATCAGGAACCGCCCCGCGGCGATCCCCTCCCAGAGCGCGGCGGCGACGTCGTCGGGATCGAGCGCCTGCTTGCGCAACAGGAGGTCGGCCGCCGCCCCGGCGTCGTCGAGGAGGCGCGTGCGCACCCCCTGCGGGCACAGGCAGTGAACCGAAAGGCCGCGATGCGCGTAGGTCGCGGCGAGCCATTCGGCATGCGCCAGCGCGGCGTGTTTGGTCACCGAATAGGGTGCCGAGCCGAGCATGGTGAGGAGGCCCGCCGCTGAAGCCGTGACGACGAAGCGGCCCTCGCCGCGCTCGAGCCAGGCCGGCAGCAGCGCGCGGGCGGCGCGGACATGCGCCATCACGTTGATTTCCCAGGCGCGCGCCCACACCGGCTCCGGCGTCTCCGGCCCCGCCCCGGCCATGACGCCGGCATTGGCGCAGAAGACGTCGATCGCGCCGAGACGATCGCGGGCAGAGGCGACGAGCGCGGCGACGCCCGCCTCGCTCGCCGCGTCGCCGGGGACGGCGACGGCGCCGATCTCTTCCGCCGTGGTGGTCGCGGCGGCGGCATCGAGATCGTTGACGATCACCCGGGCGCCGGCCCGCGCGAACCGCGCGGCGATCGCGCGGCCGATCCCGTTGCCGGCGCCGGTGACGACGACGCCCGCTCCTTCGAAGCTCTTCATGTGTCTCGTCCGTCCTGTCCGATCGGACGGCGGCGAAGGTTCGCCACCGTGCCTCTCTCCCTCAGCCGCGCAGTTGGCGGCGGAGGATCTTGCCGGTGGTGGTCTTGGGCAGGTCCTCGATCACTTCGATCTCGCGCGGATATTTGTAGGCGGCCAGCCGATCGCGGCAGAAACCGACCAGCTCGTCCGGTGTCGCGATCGCGCCCGGCTTGAGGCTGACGAAGGCCTTGACCGTCTCGCCGCGATAGGGATCGGCGACCCCGACGACCGCCGCCTCGCGCACCGCCGCGTGTTCGTAGAGGACGTCCTCGACCTCCCGCGGCCACACCTTGTAGCCGGAGGCGTTGATCTGATCCTTCTTGCGATCGACGATGTAGAACCAGCCGCGATCGTCCATGTAGCCGACATCGCCGGTGTGGAGCGCCCCGCCGGGGAGCGCGTGGGCGGTCTCCTCGGGCTTCTTCCAATAGCCGGCGACCACCTGCGGACCGGAGGTGACGATCTCGCCGATCTCGCCGGCCGGCAGATCCGTTCCGTCCTCGCCGACGATCCGCACGACGGTGCCGAACACCGGCACGCCGACCGAGAGGGCGCCCGAGGCCGGATCGACCGGCGCCTCCGCGCCGATCGGCACGCAGTGGGAGGGCGAGGTCGTCTCGGTCAGGCCGTAGACGTTGTGGATGTAGACGCCGAAGCGATCGCGGAAGGCCTTGGTGATCGCCGGCGGGATCGGCGCGCCGCCCGAGAGGATCGTCTTCAGCGAGGAGAAATCCGTCGTCGCCGCATCGGGATGGTTCATCAGCGCGATGAAGGCGGTGATGGCGCCGATGGTGAAGGTCGGCCGTTCGGTGGCGATGGTCTCGAGCACCACGGCGGGATCGAACCGGTACATCAGGACGAGCGGCGCGCCGATCAGCAGCGCCACGCCGACATGGGCGATGAGGCCGGTGATGTGGAAGAGCGGCGCGATGCCGAGCACCACGTCGTCGGCGCCGAGGCCGCACCAGTCGCGATAGACGGTGCTGTTGAAGACGACGTTGCCGTGGGTGTTCATCGCGCCCTTCGGCGCTCCGGTCGTCCCCGAGGTGTAGGTCAGGAAGGCGACGTCGGAAGGCGCGAAGGCGACCGGCGGCGGCACCGCGCCGCGATGGCGCGCCAGAAGATCGGCGAGCGCGATCGTCCCGGGATGGCTCTGCCGCTCGACCCCGGCGAAGACGCGGGCGTCGTCGCGGCCGCGATGGTCGAGTTCCGAGGTGGTGATCACGGTGCGCACCGCGGTTCCCGGCACCACCGAGGCGGCGACGTCGCGCCACAGACCCTCGAGGCAGACCAGCACCGAGGCGCCGGAATCGGTCAAGAGCAGCTCGAGTTCGCGCTGACGGTTCATCGGGTTGATCGACACCGCGACGCCGCCCGCCTTCCAGGTGCCGACCAGCGCCAGAACGAACTGCGGCACGTTCTGCAGATAGAGCGCGACACGGTCGCCGCGGACGAGGCCGGCGTCGAGGAGACCGGCGGCGAAGGCGTCGGTCAGGCCGTCGAGTTCGCGATAGGTGAGGCGTCCGCCGAAATAGCGGATCGCGTCGCCGTCCGGATTGCGCGCGACGGAGGCGCGGAACATGGCGAGCGCGTCGTCGGATTCGGGCGTGATCTCGGCCGGACGGCCTGGGGCATAGTTCGCGAGCCAGGGCTTCTCGTCGTAGATGCTCATGCGGGGTTTCCTCGGTCGAGAGGTGGAGCGGGGCCGCCATTCATGACGTCGGCACGTCGAGACGTTTCGACGAAGCGTCTTCGTCGATCTCTCGTTCGATCGACACGTGCCGTTGTGTGTCTATTCTTCTCGATCGTCACGATACGTGTTTCGACGAATAAGAAAACAGCCGAGAGAAAGTGGAGGATGGGTCGGCGATCGTTTCGAGATAGTCGTGATGCGATCGATCGAATTCGCACGAATACGAGGGAAAACTCGACGTTTCGGCGTGGGAAAGCACGCGCGCGGGCATCGGCCGGCGACGTCGGGGGGTCCGATCACGACGAGGGAGTGGCGGGGAGGGGGGGGCTTCGCCCCGACCGCCGTTTCGAATCCGCGCGGGAAAGGATCAGGCGGTCTTGCGATAGACCCGCGGCGAACATCCGACCGCCCGGTGGAACAGCGCGCCGAACTGGCTGCTGCCCTTGAAGCCGCAGGCCGCGGCGACGTCGGCGACCGCCAGATCGGTTTCGGCGAGCAGGCTCTGCGCCAGCGCGACGCGCTGGTTGAGCACGAATTGATAGGGCGCCAGACCGAAGCTCTGGCGGAAGGCGCGCCCGAAATGCCCGACCGAGAGCCCGGCGATCTCGGCCATCTCCTCGACGCGGATGCTGCGGCCGAGGGACTCGCGCACATGCGCCTCGATGCGACGGCGCACGCTCGGCGACAGCCCGGTCGGATCGTCGCCGGCTCGCTCGGCTCGGCAATATTTCCACTGGAAGTAGTCTTGAACCGATTCGAGAAGCGGCGGCAGTGCCGGCGCGGCGGCCGAGCCCTCGCGCAGGATCATCGCCACCGTGGTCGCATATTGCCACAGGACCGGATCGCGGAAGGGCGAGGTCAGCCCGGCGGCGCGCTCGGCGGCGACCTCGAAGTCGGGGCCGAGATAGATCTGCAGCATCTCGAAATTGCCGGTGAAGCGCCAATCGCATTCGAAGCCGGGTTCGAGCAAGATGGCGGTGCCGCGCACCGCGCCGCGCCACACCGAACGCCCGCCGACGATCTGTTCGAGATTGGAATCGCCGCGCAGCGACACGGCGAGAAAGCGGCGGCGATGGCCGTCGAAGAGCCTGAGGCGCGGCGTCTGCCGCCAAAGCGCGGCACTGGGGCCGGGGCGATCGAGCGGGGCCGATCGCATCAGAGGAGCTGTGTCGGCGAAGCGTCGAACCGCATCCACGGTCTGCTCCAGATCGAGGTCCTTCACGTCGGTCGTCCTCCCAGCGTGGGCCGCCTCGTTTCGGGCGGAGGGCGTGTGCCTCTCCCACGGTGATTGCTCACGTCCCCTCAGGATAGGGCCGCCTCGCGGACGGGACCAGAGGGAGATGCGGCGATGCTTCGCCGCGAAATCGAGACATTCACGCGGAACACTCGCAATTCCGGCATCATCACACATCCCTCTCGGCGAGATCGACCCCACGGTTCGGTATCTGGGGATCGAGGTCGAGGGCGCCGTTCGACGATTGCGTGCCCGCACCGGGCTCTGCCGTCAGAGCCGGTGGTCGCTGCGCGGCGTTTGGAAAACCTGCCGGAAATAGTCGCGGAAGGTCGCCATCGCCGGCGTGATCTCGGCGGATCGTTTCCACGCCAGGCCGACGTCCATCGACGGCACCGGGTCGGAGAGCAACCGCGTCTCGATCCGCTTGCCCTCGAGCGACCACGGCCGATGGACGAGGTCCGACAGGATCGCCACGCCGCGCCCGTTCGCCACCATCGAACGCACCGCCTCGACCGACGAGGTGCGCAGGATGACGTTGGGCTGGGCCTGTGCCCGGTTCCAGTATTTGAGCGACGAATAGGCGGCCTCGTCGACCGTCAGCATGACGTAGGGCTCGGCCGAGACGCGCTCGAGGCTGACCGTCGAGAGCTGGGTCAGCGGATGACGCGCCGCCATCCACAGCCGCCGGATCGAGGAATGGAGCGTCTCGGAGACCAGTTCCGGATTGGCGACGTTCGAGGTCAGCAACACCGCGATGTCGTAGCGATTGGTGAGCAGTCCCTCCTCGATCGCCTCGCGGTTGGTCTCGAAGAGTTGCAGCTTCAGCTCCGGGTGCAACCGCTCGAGGCGCTCGAGATGGGCCGGCAGGAAGTAGCCGATGACGGTGTAGGTCGCCGCCACGGTCAGCGTGCCGCGCACCTCGCGATGGGGGGCCCGCAGGGACATCGCCTCGTCGATCTTGGCGAGGATGTCGTAGGCATGTTCGAGGAAGCGCCGCCCGGTGTCGGTCAGTTCCATGCCGACCGAGGAGCGTCGGAACAGGTCGGTGCCGAGCGTCTGCTCGAGCTCCTTGATCGCCGTCGTCACCGCCGATTGCGAGATCGACAGCCCCACCGCCGCCTGGGAGATCTGCCCCAATTCGGCTGTGGCGACGAAATACTTCAACTGACGGATGGAGAAGCTCATCGGCCGCGTGCTCCACTTTCGAGCATGGGATATCCGAAATTCAGAAGGGCCGATACGCGGAAATCGAAAATAGAAGCCCAATTTCGAGGCATCGACAAAGCCGAATCAATGATTTCAATTCGTTGAACCAACCCAAACCGTGGGCAGAATTCTGATTTTCAGAAATGACACGTTCCAAAAACAATAATTCCAAATTCCCGGGCCGCTGCTAGCGTTTTCTACCGACGGAAGACGCGAGGTCGGCGAGATCGAACCGCCGATGTCGCGCCGACCGGAGAAGACAATTCGGGAGTGCGCCGCAGTGCCAGCCAAGACGATCATCGACGTGAATTGCGACATGGGCGAGAGCTTCGGTCACTGGACGCTCGGCGACACCGCGGATGCCGCGTTGATGCCGCTGATCAGCTCGGCCAACATCGCCACGGGCTTCCACGCCGGCGACCCCAACCTGATGGATCGCACCGTCCGTCTCGCCAAGGAGTTCGGCGTCGGCGTCGGCGCCCACCCCGGCTTCCGCGATCTGCTCGGCTTCGGCCGCCGCTTCATCGGCGCCAGCGCCGAGGAACTGGTCAACGACGTCGTCTATCAGGTCGGCGCGCTGCGCGAATTCGCTCGCCGCCACGACCTGCGCCTCCAGCACGTCAAGCCGCACGGCGCCCTCTACATGCACGCCGCCCGCGACGAGGCCTTCTCGCGGACGCTGGTCGACATGCTGCGCCGCACCGCTCCCGACATGGCGCTCTACTGCATGGCCTCCTCGGTCACCTGCGAGGTCGCCCGCTCGGCCGGTCATCCGATCGTGCGCGAGTTCTACGCCGACCGCGACTACGACCGGACCGGCTCGATCGTCTTCACCCGCCGCGTCGGCGCCCTCGATCCGCAGCGCCTCGCCGACAAGGTGCTCAGGGCCTGCGTCGACGGCAAGGTCGAGACGGTGGAGGGCGACGTCATCGACATCGACTTCGACTCCGTCTGTTTCCATTCCGACACGCCCGGCGCCCTGGCGATCGGCGAGGCGCTGCGCGCCGCGCTGGTGGCCGCCGAGATCCGCATCGCGCCGCCCGCGATCCAGGGCTGAACCGACGGCAGAGACCAGGAGAAGACCATGACCATCCAGACGATCCTCGCCCCCATCCCCGGCATTTTCTACCGCTCGCCCGCCCCCGACCAACCGGTCTTCAAGCAGGAGGGCGACGCCGTCGCCGTCGGCGAGACCATCGGCCTGATCGAGGTGATGAAGACCTTCACCCCGGTCGTCGCCGAGGCCGCCGGCACGATCGCCGCGTTCCACGTCGAGAACGAAGACGCGGTGATGGCCGGTCTCCCCCTCTACGACCTCGACGCCTGAGGACGAGACCATGCCGATCGAGCGTCTCCTCGTCGCCAACCGCGGTGAGATCGCGGTCAGGATCCTCCGTGCCGCCGAGAGCCTCGGCATCGCCACCGTCCAGGCGGTGAGCAAGGCCGATCGCGACATGCTCGCCGCCCGTCTCGCCGACGAGGTGGTGGAGATCGGGCCGGCCCAGGCCACCAAGTCCTATCTGCGTCCCGAACTGCTGATCGAGGCGGCGAAAAAGACCGGCGCCGACGCGATCCATCCCGGCTACGGCTTCCTGTCGGAGAATGCCGACTTCGCCGAAGCGGTCGAGGCGGCCGGGTTGATCTTCGTCGGGCCCTCTGCCGACACCATCCGCAAGATGGGCGACAAGGCCACCGCCCGCGCCATCGCCGCCGCCGCCGGCGTGCCGACGGTGCCCGGCAGCGACGGCCGCGTCGAAGGTCTCGCCGAAGCGCTGAAGGTCGCCGAGGCGATCGGCTGGCCGGTGATGATCAAGGCCGCCGCCGGCGGTGGCGGTCGCGGCATCCGCGTCGCCCGCGACGCCGCCGAGCTCGCCGAGCAGATCCCGCAGGCGACCCTCGAGGCGACCACCGCCTTCGGCGACGGCGGTCTCTATCTCGAGCGCTTCATCGGCCGCGCCCGTCACATCGAGGTCCAGATCCTCGGCGACGGCACCCGCTCGGTCCATCTCTTCGAGCGCGAATGCTCGCTCCAGCGTCGCCGCCAGAAGGTGTGGGAGGAGGCGCCGGCCGCCTGCCTCGCGCCCGAGACGCGCGCCGCGCTCTGCGCCTCCGCGGTGCGGCTCGCCGAATCCGTCGGATATCGCGGCGCCGGCACGCTCGAATATCTCTGGGACGAGGCGACCGGCGAGTTCTTCTTCATCGAGATGAACACCCGCATCCAGGTCGAGCATCCCGTCACCGAGATGATCACCGGCGTCGACCTCGTCGCCGAGCAGATCCGGGTCGCCGGCGGCGCGCCGCTCTCCCTCGACCAAGCGGCGATCGGCCTCACCGGTCACGCCATCGAGTGCCGCATCAACGCCGAGGACGCGTCGCGCGACTTCGCCCCCTCGCCGGGCGTGGTGACGGCGCTCTCGGTTCCCGCGGCGGCGCACGTGCGCTTCGACAGCCACCTCTACGAGGGCTACGCGGTGCCGCCCTTCTACGACAGCCTGCTCGGCAAGTTGATCGTCCACGGCTCGAGCCGCGACGAGGCGCGCGCGCGCATGGCCGCCGCTCTCGCCGACCTCAAGGTCGAGGGCGTGGCGACCACCATTCCGCTGCACCGGGCGCTCGCCGCCGACGCCGGCGTCGCCGCCCACGACGTCCACACCCGCTGGCTGGAAGGCTGGCTCGCCGACCATCCGATCGTCCCCGCCGACGCCTGAGGAGAGACCCATGAAGACGCGCTACTCCTTC
The DNA here is from genome assembly GCA_012517025.1 of Phyllobacteriaceae bacterium. Taxonomy (GTDB): domain Bacteria; phylum Pseudomonadota; class Alphaproteobacteria; order Rhizobiales; family Ancalomicrobiaceae; genus Pinisolibacter. Next base: position 10,803 of record JAAYVT010000080.1, read on the forward strand.
GGAGGCGACGAGCATCTCTTCGTCGAGATCGACGAGGCCATGTCGCTCGACGCCTTCTTCAAGAGCCTGTCGATGTGCAACGCGGTCAAGGAGGCCGGCATTCGCGGCGTCACCGAGATCTGCCCGGCCAACGCCTCGATGCAGGTGAAGTTCGACCCCGATCTCATCGCCCCGGACGACCTCTTCGCCGAGGTGAAGGCGCTCGAGGCGGCGGCCGAGAAGTCCGACCACGTGCTGAAGACCCGCATCGTCGAGATCCCGGTCCTCTACGACGACCCGTGGACGCACGAGACGCTGATGCGCTTCCGCGAGCGTCACCAGGATCCGACCAAGACCGATCTCGAATACGCCGCCGCGATCAACGGTTACGCCGGCGTGCCGGAGTTCGTCGCCGCCCATTCCGGCGCGCCGTGGTTCGTGTCGATGGTCGGCTTCGTCGCCGGCCTGCCGTTCATGTACCAGATGGTCGAGCGCGCCAAACAGATCGAGGTGCCGAAGTATCTGCGCCCGCGCACCGACACGCCGCGCCTCACCGTCGGTCACGGCGGCTGCTTCGGCTGCATCTATTCGGTGCGTGGCGCCGGCGGTTACCAGCTCTTCGGCATCACCCCGATGCCGATCTACGATCCCAAGCAGGAGATCAGCTATCTCAAGGAGATGATGACCTTCTTTCTGCCGGGCGACATCGTGCAGTTCCGCTCGGTCGGCCGCGAGGAATACGACCAGGCGGTGGCCGAGGTCGACGCCGGCCGCTACCACCCGCTGATCCGCCCGGTCACCTTCTCGCTCGATGCCTTCCATGCCGACCCCGCCGGCACCACCGCCAAGCTCCAGGAGGCGCTGCAATGACCATCGAGGTCGTCAAGCCCGGCCTTTCGACCACGGTCCAGGACCTCGGTCGGCCCGGTTGGTATCATCTCGGCATCCCGATGTCGGGCGCCATGGACCGTCAGGCGATGCGCGCCGCCAACCTCCTCGTCGGCAACGACGAGGGTGCGGCGACGCTCGAGATCACCTTCCTCGGCCCGGAGCTGAAGTTCGGCGAGGCCGCCCTCGTCGCGGTGACCGGCGCCGAGCTGCCGCCCAAGGTCGACGGCGTCGTCCGCCCGACCTGGACCGCGTTCCGTGTCGAGGCGGGGCAGACGCTCTCCTTCGACTTCCTGAAGGCGGGGGCGCGCGCCTATCTGGCGGTCGCCGGCGGCATCGACGTGCCGGTGGTGCTGGGCAGCCGCTCGACCTATCCGCTCGGCGCGCTCGGCGGCCATCAGGGCCGCAAGCTCGAGGCCGGCGACGTCCTGCCGGTCGGCACGCCCGAGAAAACCGTCGCGGAAGGGCGCAGCCTCGCCCCCGAGCTGCGCCGGCCGCTGCCCAAGACGGCGGAACTGCGCATGATCCCCGGGCTCTACTGGCACCGCCTGACGGCGGAGGCGGGCGAGACCGTCCTCGCCGACACCTGGAAGGTGGCGCCCGAGGCCGACCGCATCGGCTATCGCTTCCGCGGCGGCCGCAAGATGAGCTTCGTCGATCGCGATCCGCCCTTCGGTGCCGGCTCCGACCCGTCCAACGTGGTCGACTGCTGCTATCCCTACGGCTCGATCCAGATCCCCGGCGGTCTGGAGCCGATCGTCCTGCATCGCGATGCGGTGTCGGGCGGCGGTTACTTCATGATCGGCACGGTGATCTCCGCCGACATGGACCTGATCGGGCAGTTGCAGCCGAACACCCAGACCCGCTTCGTTCCCGTCGACATGACGGCGGCGCTCGCCGCCCGCCGTGAGCGGCGCGGAGCGCTGGACGAGATCCGCCGCGCCCTCGCCTGAGGACACGGCATCCCGTCCCCTTCCGGAAGGTCCGCCTTCCCCATCCCCGGAACCTTCACCGGAGAAACCTCGGTTTCTCCGAACCTTCCCCTCTGCTCGCAAGCAACCGAGAGGATACCGGACCCATGCGTCGCATCCCTGTTCTGATGGCCGCGTCCCTCGCGGCGACCCTCGCCTCCGCCACGCTGGCGCGCGCCGCCGACGCCCCCTGGTTCCCCTATCCGGCCGAACAGGTGGTGCCGCCCTTCGCCGCCGACGGCAAGGCCGAGCCGATCTCCTACGTGCCGCTGGAGAAGGCCTCCAAGCATTGGAAGATCTGCGTTTCCTTCCCGCACATGAAGGACGCCTATTGGCTCGGAGTCGACTACGGCGTCGTCGAGGAAGCCAAGCGCCTCGGCGTCGAGTTGGTGGTGGTGGAAGCCGGCGGCTACACCGAGCTCGCCAAGCAGATCTCGCAGATCGAGGACTGCGTCGCCAACGGCGCCCAGGCGGTGACGATCGGCGCCATCTCCGCCGACGGTCTCGCCTCGGTGGTGGGCGAGCTGAAGAAGAAGAACGTGCCGGTGGTCGATCTCGTCAACGGCATCAACTCGCCCGACGTGGCGGCGAAGTCGCTCGTCTCGTTCTACACCATGGGCTACCAGACCGGCG